>CAXTUQ010000016.1:0-13399 GCA_964247405.1 uncultured Acetobacteraceae bacterium | reverse complement strand
CCCATCATCGTCGACGCGCCCGCCTCAACCGGCTCACCCGCACATACAGGAGCCGTCCGTGACCGAGCACCGCACCCCCTCCGCCGCCGCCCGCCTGTCGCGGCGCTCGATCCTGCAATTGGCGCTGGCCGGCGGCGCCGTGCCGCTGCTTGGAATGGACGCCCGCGCTCAAGGCAAGCCGAAGCCGTCGGGCCAGGTGGTGATCGGCGTGTCGCAGGAGCCCACGGTGTTCAACCCGCTGCTGCCGCACATCGAGGTGGACGACGGCATCTACATGTCGCTGTTCAGCCCGCTTTGGGCGGTGGACCCGAAGGGCAACTTCCTGCCGCGCCTGGCGGCCGAAGTCCCCACGGTCGCCAACGGCGGCGTGTCGGAGGACGGCCTGCAATGGCGCATCAAGCTGCGCGACGGCGTGAAATGGCACGACGGCAAGCCCTTCACCGCGGACGACGTGAAGTTCACCCTCGACCTCATCAACAACCCCGACTTCCCCGCCGGCACCCGGTCGGGCCATGAGCTGCTGCGCGACGTGAAGGCGACGGCGCCGAACGAGATCACCTGGCGGCTGGACAAGCCGTTCTCGCCCTACGCCTCCATCCTGGCCTGGACCTTCATCGTGCCGCAGCACCTGCTCGCCGGGCAGTCCGACCCGCGCAGCTCGCCGTTCATGCGCGCGCCGGTCGGCACCGGGCCGTTCAAGTGGAGCGAGCGCGTGCCGGGCGACCACATCACACTCGCCGCCAATGAGGCGTACTTCGACGAGGGACCCTACCTCGAACGAGTGGTGTTCAAGTACATCCCGGACCTCACGGTGCTCTACACCCAGTTCCGCACCGGCGACATCGACTACATCAGCCTGCAAGGCATCTCGGCCGACCATTATCAGGAAGCCAAGGCGCTGCCCAACCGCATGGTGATGCCTATTCCCACGGCGTCCATCGAGAACTTCTACTTCAACCTGGCCCTGCCACAGTTCAAGGACCCGGCGGTCCGCCAGGCGCTGTACATGAGCTTGGACAAGGCCAGCATCATCAACGACCTGTATTACGGCCTGCCGCGCCCGAGCGAATCCTACCTTCCCCCGGCCTCCTGGGCGTTCGATCCCGACCTGCCGAAGCAGGTCTATGACCCCGACCGCGCCCGCGCGACCCTGGACGCCGCCGGGTGGAAGCCCGGCCCCGGCGGCATCCGCGAGAAAGACGGGGTCAAGCTCCAGTTCAGCAACTCCACCACCGCGGGCAACCACCTGCGCGAGCAGGCGCAGCAACTGCTGCAACAGAACTGGCAGGACCTCGGCGTCGGCATGACCATCAAGAACCTGCCGGCAGCCGTCATGTGGGGCGAGTACTGGATTCAGTCGCACTTCGAGACGGCCATTGTCGGCAACAATTTCATGACCGGGCCGGACCCGGCGGCGGAAGATTACTTCAGCAGTAAGGCCATCGCGGCGCAGGGCGGTTCCGGCAACAACACGATGCAGTACGCCAATCCGCAGCTCGACGCACTGATGCAGCAGGGGGCGACGACCCTGGACCGCGCCAAGCGGATCGAGGCCTACCGCAGCGTGCAGTCCGTGCTGCGCCAGAACCTGCCGTTCCTGCCGATCTTCGAGTACGTCACCGTGGAAGGGACCAAGGCCGGGCTGAGCGGCTACCAGCCCAACATCAACGTCCGGCTCAACGCCTGGAACGTCAACACCTGGCGCTGGACGAGCTGATACGGGCAGCACCATTGATCGACCTGTATGCGGCTGATGGGTTTTACCCATCCTACGCGACCCATGCCGTAGGATGGGTAAAACCCATCGGCGGATGACGGTCATTCAACCAAGCCGTTCGTTTAAGTCACGGGCGGACGGCCGGGGTTTCCACGGGCAAGCCGTTCGATCGCCAGCCGAGGTAGAACTGCAGCGCCGCCATCTCGGGGCTGTCGGACGGCAGCGGCTCGGCCCGCACGCCGGTCAGGCAGTTCCGCAGGCGGCGGTCCAGCGACCCCATCCCTTGCCATTCCAGGCGGTACAGCGGGTAGCCGTTCGACCGCCCCTGCGGGATGTGCGCCCCGCCCAGGCGCTGCCCGGCGAGGCCGTCATGGCATTGCGCGCAGGACAGGTTCAACTGGCCCTGCCGCTCCGTGAACAGCGCCCGGCCCTGCTCCAGGGCCGCCTGCGCCGGGCCGCTCCCGTCGATGGCAACCGGCAGCCCGCGCGATTGCCGGCCGACCAGGGCCGTCACCGACAGCATCTCCTCGCTGTCCGGCCCCCACGCCGCCTGTCCCGTCCGCGCCCGGCACTGGTTGACTTGGGCACCCAGCGTCACCGGCCGGCCCAGGCCCGGGTCGTATCGCGGGTAGTGGGCCGACACCCCGCGCATCGACTCCGGCGCCCCGTGGCAGGACGCGCAGCCCTCCTTCCACAGTGCCGCGCCCTGCTCGACCCACAGCATTCCCGGGTTCTCGGCGTCGTCGTCCTGCATGGCCTGCACCGCCGGGCTGGCGTCGTCATGGCCGCTATGCGGGGCCGCGCCCGCGAGCAGGAAGGCGGCCATCATCGGCAAAGCGGCGCGCAACCGCGTCATTCGACCACGATCAGCGCCGTCTCGGTCTGCGTGGCGCCGCTGTCGTCCGCCCAGGTGAAGGTGAACGCGCCGCTGTCCTCCGCCCGGGCGGAGAACGCCAGGAACGGATTCGCCGCGATGGCCGGGAACAGCGCCAGCCGGATCACCTCCGCGCCGTTGTAGGTGCAGACGAAGTCGTGGATGACCATGCGCGGCACCACCTGGCCCATCTCGTCCCGGCGCTGCCCGCTTTCCATGGGGTGGCTGATCAGGATCTTGATCTCAACCGCCTCGCCCTTCTTCGCCGTCTTCGGCACGTTCAGCAGCACGCGCATCCCGGCTACTCCAGGCAGGCGGCAAGCGTGACGAGCACCGTCACGCTGTCGGTCCAGCACGACCCGTCATCCATCACCGCCACCGCCACCACCGTCTGCGAGGTCGCCAGCCGGATGCGGGTCGAGAGCTTCGGCGCGAAGGAGGCCGGGCCGAAGACGGCGTGCACCACCTCGGGGTTCGGGTTGCCCTCCGCGAACACATGCAGGCTCTCCACCCGGCCGCCCTCCGGCGCGTCCGCGCTGACGGTCACACCCACCGCGTTGCCGTTCTCGACCATCTGCGCCAGGTCGAGCTTCACCCGGCCCGGCTTAGGCACCTTGCCGCCCGTCACCCGGGCGATCTGCTCCGCGACCTCCCGCGGCGTCGCCCGCGCGCGCCGGCCCGCGGGCGCCGTCAGCACGGACGCGCAGGCCAGCACCAGCGCCCGCCGCCGCCCGATCATTTCAGCCCCGCCAGGTAGGCCGTCGCATCTGCAATCTCCTGCGGCGACAGGATCGGCTTGCCTTGCCACTGTGCGCCCACCCGCTTCCGTCCATCAACCGTGCCAAAGGAGGGCATCACCGTGTCCGGGTTCATCTTCGAGGCGTCCATCAGCCGCTCCTGGATCTCATCCGCGCTCAGCCGCGCCCCGACCCCGTGCAGGTCCGGCCCGACCGTCCCTTGCAGGTGGGGATTGGGGAACGGCCCGGCATGGCACAGCGTGCAGGTGCTCGTCTGCCGGGTCACGACGGCGTCGCCCCGTTGCGCGTCGCCCTGCACCGGGGCGGCGGCAATCAGCAAAAGGCTAACCGAACACAGAACCTGTGATCGTGCGATACCAGACATCTGCATAAGCCGCCTCTTGCGCCCGGACCGCCGGCGCGGCGTCGAGCGGGCTGGTGCCGCCGGCGCCGTCGATGTCGGTGAGTTGCCCGTTTACCGGCCGGTACACCCCGGCCACCGAGATGCCGTACTCGGGCGCCACCAGGCTATAGCACGTGTTGATCAGCCGCGGCACTTCCGGCGCTCGCCCGGCCAGCAGGGCGGTGATCGCCTGCGCGCACACCTTGGCCTGCGCGTTGGCGGCGAAGGCCGACTTCGGCATGGCGCCCATGACCGCCGCGTCGCCGATGATGTGGATGTTCGGGACCCGCAGGCTCTCGAACGACACGGGATCGACCGGGCACCACCCGGTGCGGTCCGCGACGCCCGCCGCCTGCGCGACCGCGCCGGCTCGCTGCGGCGGGATCACGTTGGCCACGTCGGCCTTGTGGGTGTCAAAGTCGGTCGAGACCGTCATCGCCGCCGGGTCCACCCCGGTGATGGCGCCGCCGTTCGACAGCGACACCCATTCCAGCAGGCCCGGGTACATCTGCGCCCACGCCTGCTGAAACAGCTTCTGCTTGCTGAACTGGTCCTTGGCGTCCAGCACCAGCAGCTTGCTGCGCGGCTTGTTGTTTTTCAAGTACCAGGCGATCAGGCTGGCCCGCTCATACGGACCCGGCGGGCAGCGGTACGGGTTGGCGGGCACCGCCATCACCACCGTGCCGCCGTCCGGCATGGCGCGGAGCTGGTCGCGCAGCAGGGTCGTCTGCGCCCCGGCCTTCCACGCATGCGGCATCCGTTCCACTGCCGCCCGGTCGTAGCCCGGCAGCGCCCCCGGATCGCCGCCCAGCCGCATGTCCACGCCGGGCGCCAGCACCAGCCGGTCATACTCGACCGCACCGCCGTCCAGCAGCACCCGCTTCGCCGTGCCGTCCACGCTGGCGGCCCGCGCCTGCACCCGCTTCACGCCGGCCGCCGCCACCTTGTTCCAGCCGAACTGCTGCCCGTCCAGCTCCCGCAACCCGGCCACCACCGGGTTGCTGAACGGGCAGGACACGTATTGCGCGTCCGCCTCGATCAGCGTGACCTGGTGCCCGGCCTGCGCCAGCATCCGGGCCGCCGTGGCGCCGGCGAACCCGCCGCCCACCACGACGACCTGCGCCGCCTCCTGTGCCCGCGCGACGAACGGCGCCGCCAACGCCCCGGCCAGGACCACACGTCGCTTCATTGCGCGGCGAACCAGGCGGACAAGGCCGTGATCTCCTCCGGCGAGAACCCCTTGACGATGCGGTTCATCAGCGTCGCCGGCTGCGCGCCGGAGCGATAGGCCTCCATCTCCCGCGCGAGGTCCGGTGCTGGGCGGCCCTGCAGCACCCCCACGCCGCCGCCGGCCACATGGCAGCCGGTGCAGCTTTCCGCGCCCGGCGGCTCAGCCATGGGCGGCTCGGCAGCGGCCAGCAGCAGCGCCGCCGCCAGGAGGGCGCCCCTCCTCATGCGTGACTCAGGTCGGCGTTCTTCAACGGCAAGGACCGGACCCGCTTGCCCGTCGCCGCGTAGATCGCGTTCAGCACCGCCGGCGCCGCAACCGCGATCGTCGGCTCCCCCACGCCGCCCCAGAACCCGCCGGTCGGCGCCAAGACCGTCTCGATCTTCGGCGTGTCCGCCATGCGGGCCACCTGGTAGCTGTCGAAGTTGCTTTCCACGACCCGGCCCCCCTCGACCGTGTTCTCGCTGTAGAGCAGCGCGCTCATGCCGTAGGTGAAGCTGCCCTCGACCTGTGCCGTCACCTGGTCCGGATTCACGACATGGCCGGGGTTGGTCGCCGCCACGATGCGCAGGATCTTCAGTTCGCCCGCCTTGCTGACGGAAACCTCCGCCACCGCCGCCGTGTAGCTGCCGAAGCCGCAGTTCTGGCAGAGGCCGCGGAACACGCCTGCGGGCAGCGGCGTGCCCCAGCCGGCCCGCTCCGCCGCGGCGTTCAGCACGGCCAGGTGCTTCGGGCTGCGCGCCAGCATCGCCCGGCGGAACTCCAGCGGGTCGCGGCCCGCCGCCGCCGCCAGCTCGTCGATGAAGCACTCGACATAGACCGCGTTCTGGTTGTGGTTCACCCCGCGCCAGAAACCGACCGGCACGCTCGTGCCGCGCGGCGCGTGGTCGATCAACAGGTTCGGGATGGCGTTGTAGCCGAACTCCGCCGGGATCAGCCCCTGGAACTGCAGCATGTCCAGCCCGTTGGTCATCCGGTTCGGCGCCAGGTAGGCCAGGATGCTCTGACCGCTGATGCGGACATGCAGCGCCTCGACATTGCCTGCGTCGTCCAGCGCCGCCGTCAGCTTGCACTGGGTGATCGGGCGGTAGTACCCGTGCTGCATGTCCTCCTCGCGCGACCAGATCAGCTTGACCGGACGCCCCGGGATCTGCTTGGCCAGCAGCACCGCCTGCCGGGTGTAGTCCTGCTGCCCGCGCCGGCCGAAGCCGCCGCCCAGCAGGTACTTGTTGACCCGCACGCGCTCCAGTGGCACCCCGCCCGCTTCCGCCGCCGCGGCCAGCGTCGCGTCGCCGTTCTGCGTGCCGACCCAGACCTCAAGCCGGTCGCCGTCCAGCTTCGCGGTGCAGTTCATCGGCTCCAGCGTCGCGTGGTTCAGGAACGGGGTGCCATAGGTCGCGGTGACGGTGCGGCGGGCCTTTGCCAACGCGCCCGGCGCGTCACCCGCCTTGTTGCCGACCGCCGCCGTGGGCGCGTCCAGCCCTTCGGCCAGCCGCGCGGCGATGGCCTTGCTGTCCTCCTTGGCGCCCGGCCCCTCGTCCCACGTCACCGGCAGCTTTTCCAATGCCGTCTTGGCCTGCCACCAGGTGTCGGCCACGACCGCCACCGCGTTGTCGCCCACCGGCAGGACGTGGCGCACGCCCGGCATCCCCTGCACGGCCTGCGCGTCGAAGCCCGCGACCTTGCCGCCGAACACCGGGCACTGCGTGATGGCCGCGAGCAGCATCCCCGGCAGCGCCACGTCGATGGCATACGCCGCCGTGCCGTTGGTCTTCTCGGCCGTGTCCAGCCGGGGCAGCGGCTTGCCAATGATCGTCCAGTCGCCCGGCGCCTTCAGCGCCACGTCCTGCGGCACCGGCAGCTTGCCCGCTGCCTCCGCGAGTTGGCCGTAGCGCAGGCTGCGCCCGCTGCCCGCATGGGTCACGGCGCCCTCATGCCCCCGGCACTCCGACGCCGGCACCCCCCATTGCGCCGCCGCGGCCCGCTCCAGCATGGTGCGCGCCGCCGCACCCCCTTGGCGCACGTAGTCCACCGACTGCCGGATGCCCTGGCTGCCGCCGGTCAGCATCTCGCCCCAGGCGCGCTTGCTCGCCTGGTTCACTTCCGGCGGCACGTACTCCGTCGTCACCTTCGTCCAATCGGCGCCCAGCTCGTCCGCCACCAATTGCGCCAGGCCCGTGAGCGTGCCCTGGCCCATCTCGGAGCGCGCGATGCGGATCACCGTGGTGTCGTCCGGCTTGATCGCGACCCAGATCCCGACCGGCGTGCCGCCCGCCGAGGCCGGGGTGAGCGGCGTGCCCGTCGTTTGCGCCACCGCCTCCATCACGCCGCCGGGCAACCCCCAGCTCAGCGCGAAGCCGCCGCCCACGGCGGTCGCCAGGAAGCGGCGGCGGTGCATGGCCCCCACGGCGTCAGGCCTTCCCGCCGGCGACCGCGTGGATCGCCACCCGAATGCGCTGGTAGGTGCCGCAACGGCAGATGTTGGTCATCGCCTCGTTGATGTCGTCGTCGGTCGGCTGCGGCTTCTCGTTCAAGAGCGCCACGGCGGCCATGATCTGCCCGCTTTGGCAGTAGCCGCATTGCGGCACCTGGTGCGCCAGCCACGCCGCCTGCACCGGATGGCTGCTGTCGGGTGACAATCCCTCGATGGTCAGCACCTTGCCGGACACGCCGCCGACCGGCAACTGGCACGACCGCATCACCTGGCCGTCCACGTGCACCGAGCAGGCCCCGCACTGCGCGATGCCGCAGCCGTACTTGGTGCCGGTCATGCCGAGCTGCTCGCGCAGCACCCAGAGCAGCGGGGTGTCCGGGTCCACGTCGATTTCGTGCGCCCGACCGTTGACGTCCAATTTGACCATGCGACCGATCCCAAGCCGTTCCGATGGCGATGCGCGCGGCCCTGGCCTCAGACCCAAGTCCAGGAACTCAGGTCAAGGTGGGGCGGTGGAGCGCGATGCTACCATGCCAAGAGACGGCCGGGCGGCGCAAGGGCGGCCCGGCCCACCCATCAACCGACCTGCCGCAACTCCGCCAAGGTCCGGCCGCTCCCAGGAAGGACAAAGGCGCTGTCCTCCGTGGACACGCGCACGACCGTGTCCTCCCGCATGGCGGCGTCTCCGTCGTTGAGGTCGATGGCGAAGGCGTGCCACCCGTCGCCGATCGCGCTGGCGTACAGGTCGTCGCGGAACTGCGAGGCGACAGCCCGGCCGGCGTCGCGGCGGTCCAGGTCAAGCCGAAGCGGCACGCGGTCCCCGGACGACCGCTTCCAGCACCAGCCGTAGAGCACCGTGCCGACCAGGCAATCCAGGTGCCCCTCATAGGCCGGCTCCTGCGGGGTGTCGTCGGGCGCCCCGGCTTCATGCGCCGGCTGCAGCCGCGACAGCACCTCCTGCGCCTCCGACAGCAAGGCGGCCGCCCGGTTGACGCCGGCCGCGACGGCCTCGCTGGACGGCGGCGCAGAGGGACGCCACTCCGTGTCGAGTTGCGCAACGAAGCCTGCCAGGTCTGGCGTCGCTTGCAGCGCCACGATGCCGGTCCACGCGCCCGCCATCTCAGGCGGCAGGACGGGCGCCGGCCCATGGCAGATGGCGGCCCGGCCCATGAGGCCGTGCAGCGCGTGCGCCATGGCGGCAGTGCGCGCATCGAGGTCGAGCGCGGCCATCGGCACGCGGTGGTGCCGCAACGCCGGCCTGACGGCGCCGTCGAGCGCCTGCCGGGCCTCCTCGGACAACGAAACGCCCAGACCCAGGCGCCGGAGCACCCCCTCCACGCTGGCCGACGGCCGGGCCAGCAGGGCTTCGAAATCGACGAACGCGACCGGCGCGTCTTGCGCCGCCTGGAGCACGGCCAGCGTGTGGTCGATCCACATGAGCAGGCTGCGGATCTGCCCGAAGCCGTTGCGCCGGGCCAGCGACCGCGCCACGTCGATCGGGTTGCGGACCGGGTGGACAAAGCAGGGCCGGGCGCCCGCCGCGCGGAACACCGGGCTCCAGAACGGGATCAGCCGGGCGATGCGCGGGTCCTTGATGACGAAGCGGCGGGCGTCGCCGTAGTCCTCCCGCAGGATGGCCCCGGCCTCCGCGCGCAGGGCCGCGATGCCGGGTTCCTCGAAGCGATGCGGCGGGATGGCGCCGATGCTGGTCCAGTCCTGGCCCAGGGCGGCCAGCACGCGCTCGTTGAGGGCCACGACGCAGGACGGTTCCCAGAAGCCCTCAAGGTTGTCCTCGGTGCCGGACAGCAGGCGGCGCGGCAGGGCGAAGCCGGCCAGCGAAAGGGCGCGGGTGAGCGCCGAGGTTCCGCTCCTGTGCATGCCCAGGACCACGACAGCGGTTCGAGGGGCGCCCGCACGGTCAGAACCGCTCCCGTTTCCGGAGTGTCCGTCTGGCACGCTGACCCCCTTGATGGTGCCATGCCGGAATGACACAACCTGGCCGTGTCAGCAAGCCTCCTCTACTCGCCTTTGGAGAGGCGTGCCGCTCAGCCCGCCGCGGCGTTGCGGTCCCGCCAGGCCCGCTCAAACGGCAGCCGCCAGGCATGGGGGGCCACGAGCTGGTGCACCGATTTCGGCCCCCATGACCCCGGCGCGTAAAGCCGGACCGGCGGCGGCGCTTCCAGCAGCGGGATCGACACCTCCCACAGCCGCTCGATGCCCTCGGCCGTCGTGAACAGCGTGTGGTCGCCGCGCATCGCGTCGAGGATCAGGCGCTCATAGGCTTCCAGCACGTCGCCGATCAGGCCCGTGTCGTTCATGGCGAACTGCAGGCTCAGCTTGTCGAGCCGCATGCCGGGGCCGGGGCGCTTGCCGTAGAACGACAGCGACATCTTGGACGCGTCCGCGAGGTCGAAGGTCAGGTGGTCCGGACCCTGCGCGCCGACGCCCGACCCGGTGGGGAACATGCTCTTCGGCGGCTCCCGGAAGGCGATGGAAATGATCCGCTGCCCTTCCGCCAGCCGCTTGCCGGTGCGCAGGAAGAACGGCACCCCGGCCCAGCGCCAGTTGTCGATCCCGCACTTCAGGGCGATGAAGGTCTCGGTGTCCGACTCCGGATCGACGCCCTCCTCCGACCGGTAGCCGGTGTACTGTCCGCGCACCACGTCATGCGGCTGGATCGGCGACATGCTGCGGAAGACCTTGTTCTTCTCCTCGCTGATCGGCGCCGGCTCCAGGGCAGTGGGCGGCTCCATCGCCATGAAGGCCAGGATCTGGAACAAGTGCGTCACCACCATGTCGCGGTACGCCCCGGTCGCCTCGTAGAACCCGGAGCGCTTGCCCAATCCCAGCGTTTCCGGCACGTCGATCTGCACGTGGTCGATGAAGTTGCGGTTCCAGATCGGCTCGAACAGCCCGTTGGCGAAGCGGAAGGCGAGGATGTTCTGCGCCGGCTCCTTGCCGAGGAAATGGTCGATGCGGAAGATCTGGTCCTCCGAGAACACCTCGTGCAGCCGGGCATTCAGCGACACCGCGCTCGGCAGGTCCCAGCCGAACGGCTTCTCCATGATGATGCGGGACCGGGCAACGAGGTCGCCCTGCGCCAGCAACTGCACGGCCGACAAGGCCGCGTTGGGCGGCACGCTTAGGTAATGCACTCGGCGGCTTTCCCCGCCCAGCGACGCCTCCGCCCGCTCCACCGCCGCCCGGAGCACGTCCGACCCGGCCGACAGCGGCACGTAGTCGAGCGTGTCGGCAAAGGCGGCCCAGTCGGCCTCGTTCACCTTGCGGGTGGAGAACTGGTCCAGCGCTCCGCGCGCCAACGCCCGGAACCCGTCGGGCGTCATGTCGTCCAGCGACACCCCGATGACCCGGCACCCCGGGATAAACCCGGCGCTCGACAAATGGAACAAGCCCGGCAGCAGCTTGCGCCGCGACAAGTCGCCCGTGGCACCCACGAGCACGACGACCTGCGGGTATCTCGGCCCCACCCCTGGACGCACCTTCTTCAACCGACCCCTCCCATTCCGAAGCCTCCAGGCACCCTGCCGCCGCCCACCCAGATGCGCCCTCGATGCCCGCTTTGTAAGGCGCGGAAGGCGGCGGAGGCGCACAGCCAATGAATAATCGGCGAAGTTGCAGCTAACAGTTTCGCGTCACCGGCAAATGCCATATCGTTGCGGAACCGTGACACACGCTGACCACCTGACGTTGGTTGCCGCGGCCGTCATCGCGGCGGCGATGCGGTTGGTGCAACATCTGCGCCGCAAGCGGGCGGACCGGCTGCCAAGCGTCCTGACGCCGCTCGGCTTTGAGCGGCATTGCGCCGATATCCTGGCGCGCCGGGGATGGCGGGCGAAGCTGACGGCGGGAAGCGGGGACCAGGGCGTAGATGTGCTGGCGTGCAAGGGGCGGATCAGCGTCGTCATTCAGTGCAAGCTGTATTCCAGGCCGGTCGGCAACGCCGCCGTGCAGGAGGCCATCGCGGGCCAAGCGTTCATGGGCGCGACCCACGCCGCCGTGGTCAGCAACCAGGCCTATACCCGCGCCGCCCGGGACCTGGCCGCCCGGACCCGCGTGCTGCTGCTGTCTGCCGAGGACCTGACGCGCGCCAACCGCCTGTTCCGGTAGCGCCCCGTTCAACCGGCCGCGGCGTTGGACACGGCGGCCCGCAGCGCCGCCGGGCGCTCCGCCTCCACCATGTAGTCGCGCGTCAGCGGCAGCACGTCGAGGCGCTTGGCGAGCTGCATCTGGAACACCATGCTGCTGCGGGTCCTGAACCCCGCTTCGCACAGGGCCAGGTAGAACTCCCACATGCGGAAGAACCGCTCGTCATACAGTTGCACGGCCGCCGCCCGGTTCGCGACGAATCGCTCGCGCCAGCGCAGCAGCGTTTCCGCGTAGTGCAGCCGCAGGATCTCTATGTCCGTCACCAGGATGCCGCTGCGCTCGACGACCCGCAGCACCTCGGACAGCGCGGGCACGTCGGCGCCCGGGAAGATGTACTTGCGGATGAACGGGTTGATCGGCCCCGGCCCGGCGCTGTCGCCGACCGAATGCAGCAGCGCCACCCCGTCCTCCCGCAGCAGGCCGTGCAGCTTGGCGAAGAACGCGCCGTAGCTGCCGCGCCCGACATGCTCGAACATGCCGACGGAGACGATCCGGTCGTAGGTCCCCCGCTCCTGCCGGTAGTCGCGCAGGTGGAAGCGCACCCGGTCCGACAGCCCGGCCGCCGCGGCGCGCGCCGTGCTTTCCCGCTGCTGCTCGACGCTCAGCGTGATGCCCGTGACCTCGGCGGCGCCATGCCGGGCGAGGAACAGCGCCAGCCCGCCCCAGCCGGACCCGATGTCGAGCACCCGCAGCCCCGGGCGGTCCAGCAGGAGCTTGGCGGCGATGTGCCGCCGCTTCTGCGCCTGCGCGGCTTCCAGCGTGTCGTCAGGGTGGATGAAGTAGGCGCAGGAGTACTGCTGGTCCGCGTCCAGGAACAGGTCATACAGCGCCGGGGACAGGTCGTAATGGTGGGAAACGTTGCGCTGCGCTCGGGTGGCGGGGACCCGCGACGGCAGCAGGCTGCGGGCATGGGTGCCCCAGTTCAGCCAATGGCCCGGGGCGACCGCGTCAAGGTTGCCGGCGAGCAGCATCAGCAGGTCCATGACCGACCCCTGCTCGATGCGGAGCGAGCCGTCCATGTACGCTTCCCCGATGGACAGCTTCGGGTTGAGCGCCAGGGTGTAGTCCAGGCGCCGCCGGGTCAGCCGGACGGTCACGCGCGGCGCGCTGTTGTCGCCGATCCGGTGGCGGCGTCCCGCGCCGTCGATCAGCACCATGCTGCCGCGCTGCACGATTGATTTCAGAAGCGTCGCAAATAACATGAACCTTGCCTCCTCCGAGGCTTGGCGCGGCCTGGCCGACCCGGTACGGCCGGCGCAGGATCATGGCGCATCGATCCCCGCCCGCGCCAAGACGTCTTGGGTGGTTCACATTTTCAGCAGCCCGGGCCACGGGTCAAGAGCATGGCGAAGGGCGGAGCAATCGCATCCGTGCCGCGGCGCCCCGCCTTACGCCTTACGCTTTATTGGATCGTGTAGCCGCCATCGACGACGAGGTTGGCCCCCGTGATCATGCCGGCGCCCTCGCTGGCCAGGAACAGCGCGGCCAGCGCGATCTCCTCCGGCTGCGCGAACCGGCCTGTCGGGATTTTGCGCTTCATCGCCTCCCCGACCTCGCCGGCCCAAGCCTTGCGGCCCAGCTCGGTCTCGACCACCGTGGGGGAGATCGCGTTGACGGTGATGCCATGCGCCGCCCATTCGAGCGCCAGCACCTTGGTCATCCCGAGCAGCCCGGCCTTGCTCGTGCAGTATGCCAGGTGCCGGTCCAGCGCGACGAAGGCGGCCTGGGAGGCCAGGTTGATGATCCGCCCGGCGCCCGCGTCGCGCAGGGCCGGAAAGGCGGCGCGCGCCATCGCGAACGGCGCGCGCAGGTTGACCGCCATCGTGAGGTCCCAATCCT
>CAXTUQ010000015.1:0-24404 GCA_964247405.1 uncultured Acetobacteraceae bacterium | reverse complement strand
GCCTGCTGGTCCGGCTGAACGAGTCGGCCCCCGCTGCGGCCCCGCCGGCGCCGCGGGGATGAAGCGCCGCGCCGTGCTGCTGCTGCCGCTCGCCGCGGCGGCGTGCAGCACCCTCGACAACATCTTCAACGATACCAAGGAACCGCTGCCGGGCAAGCGCGAGGAGGTGGGCGCATCGCGTCGCGGCCTGGAAGCCGACCCGGCGGATCAGCGGCCCGTGACCGTGCCCCCGCCGACCGCCATGCCGGACTGGCCGCAGGCGGGCGGGACCGTCACCCACGCCGTGGGTCACGTCCAGGTCAACGACATGGCGCCGAACTGGCAGGCCAGCATCGGGGAGGGCGGGGGTTACCGCGCCAAGATCACCGCGCAGCCGCTCGTTGCGGGCGACCGGGTGTTCACCATGGACAGCGACGCCGTGGTGTCAGCGTTCGACCTCGCGACCGGACGCCGCATCTGGCGGACCGAGACGCAGGACGACAAGGACCGCAGCACCAACGTGGGTGGCGGGATCGCGACCGTGGACGGCGTGGTTTACGTCACCACCGGCCGGGCGGATACGCTGGCGCTCGATGCCGGCGGGGGCGCGATCCGCTGGCGCAAGCCGCTCGGCTCGCCCGCGCGCTCCGCACCCACGGTGGCGGACGGGCGGCTGTACGTGACGACGATTGACGACAAGCTGCTTGCCCTTGACGCCTCGTCAGGCGAGCGGGTTTGGGCCTATCAGGCGGCCGCCAGCGCCACCACCGTGCTCGGCGAGGCGGCGCCGGCGGCCAGCGAAGGGCTGGTGGTGACGGGGTTCGGGTCGGGCGACCTCGCGGCGGTGCGGGCCGACAGCGGCGCTCTGGCCTGGAGCGACAGCCTGGCATCCTCGCGCGGGCGGAACAGCCTCGTGGACCTGTCGGCGATCAGCGGGCTGCCGGTGGTGGACCGGGGCCGGGTGTATGCGGTGGGCGTGGGCGGATTGCTGGTGTCGCTCGACCTGCGTTCCGGCCGGCGGCTATGGGAGCGCGAGGTGGGCGGCAGCGAAACGCCGTGGCTTGCCGGCGACTGGCTGTTCGTGCAGACCCTCGACCAGTCGCTCGCGGCCATTGGCCGGGATGACGGGCGGGTGCGCTGGGTGGTCGACCTGCCGCGCTACGACAACCCGGAGAAGCGCCGCGATCGGCTGTTCTGGACCGGCCCGGTGCTGGCGGGCGGACGCCTGGTGCTGGCCGGCAGCAACGAGACGGCGCTGTCCGTCGATCCCGCGGACGGCCGCATCCTGGGACGGCAAGCGTTGCGCGGGCCGGCCGCCGTCGCCCCCATCGCCGCGGCGGGCACGCTGTTCATCGTGACCGACGACGGCACCTTGCAGGCGTTCCGATGACCGCACTCCCCACCGTCGTCATCGCCGGCCGGCCCAACGTCGGCAAGAGCACGCTGTTCAACAAGCTGGCCGGGCGCCGCTCCGCCATCGTGTCGGACACGCCCGGCGTGACCCGGGACCGCAAGGAGGCGGAGGCCCTGTTGCGCGGCAAGCGGGTGCGCCTGATCGACACCGCCGGGCTGGAGGAGTCGGCGCCGGACACGCTGCCGGGCCGGATGCGCGCGTCATCGGAGGCGGCGGTGGCCCTGGCCGACCTGATCGTGTTCGTGGTGGACGCCCGCGCCGGCGTCACCCCGGCGGACAGCCACTTCGCCGCCTGGCTGCGCCGCCAGAACCGCCCGGTGCTGCTGGTCGCCAACAAGGCGGAGGGCCGGGCCGGCGCCGCGGCGGCGCTGGACGCCTACAGCCTGGGCCTCGGCGAGCCGCTGGCGATGTCGGCGGAGCATGGGGAGGGCCTGTCCTCCCTGATGACGGAGATCGCCGACCGGCTCCCGGTGCAGGACGACACGGAGGACGACGAGGTACGGCCGTTGAAGCTCGCCATCGTCGGCCGGCCCAACGCCGGCAAGTCCACGCTGCTGAACCGCCTGTTGGGCGAGGAGCGGATGATCACCGGGCCGGAACCCGGCCTGACGCGCGACGCAGTGGCGGTGCCGCTTCGCGACGCGCATGGCCCCATCGAACTGGTCGATACCGCCGGGCTGCGGCGCAAGGCGCGCGTGGACCTGCCATTGGAGAAGATGTCGGTCAGCGCCAGCATCGAGGCGCTGAAGATGGCGGAGGTCGTCGTGCTCTGCGTCGATGCCGTCCTGGGCCTGCATGAGCAGGACCTGCAGATCGCCCGGCTGATCGAGCGGGAAGGCCGGGCCTGCGTGCTCGTGCTGAACAAGTGGGACGCGGTGGCCGACCGCACCGCCACGCGCAAGGCGATCAGCGACCGGCTGGAAACCAGCATGGCGCAGATGAAGGGCATCCCCGTGGTGAACGTGTCCGCGCTGACCGGCGCCGGGGTGAACCGGCTGCTGCCGGCAGTGCGGGCGGTGCACGACACCTGGAACAGCCGGGTGGCGACGGGCGCCTTGAACCGCTGGTTCGAGGAGGCGGTGGAGCGCCACGCGCCGCCGCTGGTGGACGGGCGGCGGCTCAAGCTGCGCTACATCACCCAGGCGAAGGCCCGCCCGCCGACCTTCATCGCTTTCGGCACAAGAGCGGAGCAGATGCCGGAGGACTACCAGCGCTATATGGTGAACAGCCTACGCGAGAAGTTCGACCTGCCCGGCGTGCCAATCCGCCTGCTGCTGCGCGGGACGAAGAATCCGTATGCGGAGGAGTAGTGGGCTTACCGCCCTCGCCCTAGCGTTTTTGCGCCACCTTGCGCCCACGCGGCGGCGGTTCCGGCGGCACGTAGGATAGCACCTCGTCCATGGTCCAAGGGTTGACCGTCGGAAACCGGCTCTCCGGAATGCCGGTTTCCACGGCCGCTAGACGACGGGCACGGGGGTATGCGTCGGCGTAAATGGCTGGCAGGTGTTGCCGCATACCCGGATGCGCCTTGATCAGCGTCTTGGCTTCATCTTGCTGCAAAGCGACGGTGTACAACCAGCTTCGCGTGAGCTTTTCCGGCTGCATTATGACCTTGAGCAAATGCTGCAGCAGGACGCGCAGCGCGCTCTCAAGCGCGCGCATTTCCGAAATTGCCATGTCGGTCAGCAGGTCGGCAAGCGACTGCTGGTCGAGGGCGTCGAGGCGACCGGCGCGCAGCAAGTCGGCCTGCCGCATGAGCCATCCATACTCACCTGGCTCCTCGTGGATCGCCCGCGCCGTGGTGTCCAGCGCCGCTTGCGTCCATTCCGCCAAGTCCTTCGGCTCCGGGTTGTCCATGCGGCCAAGATAGCAGGCGTTGACCGGGAAACGAAGCGGCCTGTCCCACGTCCAGCACGTTGTAAAGGATACGCAACCCGACCGGACGCCCGCACGTTGCCGGGCGGAGGAGAGGCACATGGCAAGCTCGGCAGAACGGTCCGACCCGGCGCTTTGGGAGCGGGTGAAGCATGAAGTCACGGCGGGCGACAAAGGCGGCGACCCCGGCGAATGGTCCGCCCGCAAGGCGCAACTGGCGGTCCAGCGCTACAAGGCGGAAGGCGGCGGCTACAAGGGGCGCAAGACTGCCGACAACCACCTGACGCAGTGGACGAAGGAGGAATGGGGCACCAAGTCCGGCAAGGCCAGCAAGGCGACGGGCGAACGCTACCTGCCGAAGCACACCCGCGAGGCGCTGTCCGACAAGGAATACGCCCGGACCACCGCGAAGAAGCGGGCCGACACGGCGAAGGGCAAGCAGTTCTCCGCCCAGCCGCCCGACGTCGCCGCGAAAGCCGCCGACGCCCGCCTGGCCGACCTGCCGCGCGCCGAGCTGCTGAAGCGCGCCGCGCAGCACAAGGTCGCCGGGCGCTCCCGGATGAAGAAGGCCGAGTTGGTGCAGGCCCTCAGCCACAACGCATCAGGCCACCACGCATGACCGCCGCGCACGATCCCAAGGAAACGCAGCGCGAGTTCCGCGAAGTCGTCAACATGACTCCGGCGGCGCTTCGGCGCTGGCTCGAAACCGACGAAAGCAAGTCGGTCGGCATGACGCCCGGGGGCGAGCGGGTCACGGAGCCGGGCCGCGCTGAGTCGGTCGGGCACCACATGGGCGAGCGCATCCTGGAACTGAAGGAAACGCCCGTTCCCAAGCTGACGCCGGACGATTACGCCGACATGCGCAAGGTGGTCGGCTACGTGCACCGCCACATGGCGCAGCGCCCGGCGGGCGACATCGAGGACTCGCGCTGGCGTAAATCTCTGATGAACTGGGGCCATGACCCGATGAAATAGTCGTCTGTTTCCAAGAATCCGGCTTGCAAACTGTTCCCCGAGTCCGGACGGTGCGCGCCGGGACAGGGCCTGCCTGTCCCTCAACGCGAAGCCTGCCGGACGCGGGCCATATTGGGGGAGCCGCCATGGACCTTGAAACCCGTACGATTGCGCGCGTGACCAAGCGGCTCGTGCCGTTCCTGATCGTGTGCTACTTCGTGGCGTACCTGGACCGGGTGAACGTCGGCTTCGCGGCGCTGACGATGAACAAGGATCTCGGGCTGACGGCGCAGGCCTTTGGCATCGGCGCCGGCATCTTCTTCCTCAGCTACTTTATCTTCGAGGTGCCGTCGAACCTGTTCCTGGAGCGGTTCGGCGCCCGGAAGTGGATCGCGCGCATCATGTTCTCCTGGGGGTTGCTGTCCGGGTGCACCGCGTTCATCCCGCAGATCTCGGCGGCCACCGGGCAATCGACGACGACGGTGTTCTACGTGATCCGGGTCCTCTTGGGCATCGCAGAGGCCGGGTTCTTCCCGGGGATCATCTTCTACCTGACGCTCTGGTTCCCCGCCGCGTATCGCGGGCGCATCATCGGCTACTTCATGGCGGCGATCCCGCTCAGCAGCGTCATCGGCTCGCCGGTCTCCGGCCAACTGCTCAACCTCGATGGTTGGATGGGCCTGGGCGGGTGGCAGTGGCTGTTCGTCATCGAGGCGGTGCCGGCGCTGGTCCTGTCCGTCGTCGTGTTCTTCTACCTGACCGACCGCCCGGCCGACGCGACGTGGCTGCCGGCGGACCAGCGTGCCTGGCTGGCCCGGCGGCTCGACGATGAGGAGCGCCAGCGGGTCGCGGCCAAGCACTTCTCGGTGCTGGAGGCCCTGGGCAACACGCGGGTGCTCCTGCTGGCGTTCGTGTACTTCGGCGCCGTCGCGTCCAACTACAGCCTGGGCTTCTTCCTGCCGCAGATCGTGCGGGACTTCGGCCTGAGCTTCGGCTGGACCGGGGTGGTCACGGCCATTCCCTACGCGGTGGGCACCTTGGGCATGGTGTACTGGGGCCGGCACTCGGACCGCACGGGGGAGCGTCGGGAGCATACGGCATTGGCCGCGCTGGTGGCAGGCGCCGGCATCGCGGCTTCCACGCTGATCGACGATCCCACGGGCAAGATGATCGCCTTGTCCATCGCGGGATTCGGCGTGTTCGCCGTGCTGCCGGTGTTCTGGACGCTGCCGACCACGTTCCTGAGCGGGACGGCGGCGGCGGGCGGCATCGCCATCATCAACTCCATCGGCAACCTGTCAGGGTTCGCCGGGCCGTTCGTGATGGGCAAGATGAAGGACGCCACCGGATCGTACACGGTCGGGCTGCTGGCGGGCGCGGGTACCGTGTTCCTCGCGATGCTGGTCGCGTTGTCCCTGCCGCACGAGGCGAAGCTGGAGCAGATCGGAGCGGATCAGGAACCAAACCCGCTGCGGCAGGCGGCTGAGTAGCGGGGCCTATCGCCCGACGATCTGCCCGTTCAGCGTGAGCGCCGGATCGCAAAGGTCCGCCAGCGGCCCGGCTACGTCCTCGGGCTTGGCGAGCTTGGTCCGGTCCTCCCCGGGCATGGCCTCGGCGCGCAGCCTGGTGGCGACGACGCCGGGGTCGAACAGGTTGACGCGCAAGAGGGTGGTCGCGACTTCCTGCGCCCAGCTCATGGCCAGGTGCTGCATCCCCGCCTTGGTCGCGCCGTAAGCGCCCCAGTAGGCGCGCGGCGCGGAGGCGATGCCCGTCGTGACGAACACGGCGCGTCCGGCAGGGGCCGCCAGCAGCAGCGGGCCGCAGGTGCGGATCAGCCGCCAGGCGGAGGACAGGTTCACGGCGACCACCGTGTCCCAGTCCTTGGGCAGGATGTGCGGCGCCGGGGTCAGGCGGCCGAGCGCCCCGGCGCAATGCACCAGGATGTCCAGACGCCCGAACCGCTCGAACAGGCTCGGACCGATGGGGTCGAGCGCCGGGCCGTCGGCGAGGTCGATCGGCAGCAGGGTCGCGGCGCCGCCCCCCGCGCGGATCGCGTCGTCGGTTTCCTCCAGGCCGCCCTGGGTACGGGCGGTGATGACCACGTGCACGCCGCGCCGGGCAAGCTCGATGGCGGCGGCGGCGCCGATGCCGCGGCTGGCGCCGGTGACGAGCGCCACGCGACCGGGAGCATCAGACATCAGTGCATCTCGGTCAGCAGGCTGAGCTGCCGGTCCGAGTTGTCCGTCATGTCCGGCAGCGGGATCGGGTACTCCCCGGTGAAGCATGCATCGCAGTAATGCGGCTTGGCGGCGTCCCGGTCCGCCTTGCCCAGCGCGCGGTACAGTCCATCGAGCGACACGAAGGCCAGGCTGTCGGCGCCGATGATCTGCGCCATCTCCTCCACGCTGTGCCGGGCCGCCAGCAGCTTGCCGCGCTCCGGCGTGTCGATGCCGTAGAAGCAGGAATGCGTGGTGGGCGGCGACGAGATCCGCATGTGCACCTCCGCGGCGCCTGCGGCACGGACCATCTCGACGATCTTCCGGCTCGTGGTGCCGCGCACGATGCTGTCGTCCACCAGGATCACCCGCTTGCCCCGCAGCACCGACGGGTTGGCCGAGTGCTTCAGCTTGACGCCCAGGTTGCGGATGCTGTCGGTCGGCTCGATGAAGGTGCGGCCGACGTAGTGGTTGCGGATGATGCCCAGCTCGAACGGAATGCCGCTTTCGGCGCTGAACCCCATGGCCGACGGCACGCCGCTGTCCGGCACGGGCACGATCACGTCGGCGTCCATGTGGCTTTCGCGCGCCAGCTCGGCGCCGATGCGCTTGCGGGCGTCATAGACCGGCGTGCCCTCCATCACCGAGTCCGGCCGGGCGAAGTAGATGTACTCGAACACGCAGAACCGGCTTTGATTGCTGCCGAACGGCTTGATGCTGCGCACGCCCCCATCGTTGATGACGACGATCTCGCCGGGGTCGATGTCGCGGACGAACTCGGCGCCGACGATGTCGAGCGCGCAGGTCTCGCTGGCCAGCACCCAGCCGCCGGTGCCCTCGTTGCCGATGCGGCCCAGGATCAACGGACGCACGCCGAGCGGGTCGCGCACGCCCATCATCGCCTCGTTCGACAGCGCGACAAGGGAGTAGGCGCCGACGACCTGCTTCAAGGCGTCGATCAGCCGGTCCACCACGGTGGAGTACAGGCTGATGGCGATCAGGTGGACGAACACCTCGCTGTCCGTCGTGCTTTGGAACAGGCAGCCGCGGCGGACCAGGGCGCGGTGCAGCGCGTTGGCGTTGGTCAGGTTGCCGTTGTGCGCGACCGCGAAGCCGCCGAACTCGAAATCGGCGTACAGGGGTTGCACGTTGCGCAGGATGGTGTCGCCGGTGGTGGCGTAGCGGTTGTGCCCAATGGCGTGCGCGCCGGGCAGGGAGGCGATGACCTTGGCCTGGCCGAAGTTGTCGCCGACCAAGCCGAGGCCGCGGTGGCTGTGAAACCGGTGTCCGTCGTAGCTGACGATCCCCGTCGCTTCCTGCCCGCGGTGCTGCAGCGCGTGCAGGCCGAGCGCGGTCACGGCGGCGGCGTCGGACACGTTCCAAACGCCGAAGACGCCGCACTCCTCATGCAGCTTGTCGTCGTGACCGGCGGGGTCGTCGTCGACAAGCTGGGGGGCCTCGGTTGGGATCAGCACCATGACACTCTCCTACTCCCGTGACGGGCGGGCACCCAAGGCACGGCCCACGGGACTGGCGCGCAGCAGACTGGCGGCCGTGGCCGACCGGCCAAGCGGCGGGCGGGCCACGGCGGGCCGGTATGGCGGCGGAAGCTGGTCGGCAAGCCATTCGGCTCCGTGGTGGATGGCGGGTAGGCTGCGGGCCTCCAGGATCGGAACCGGCCATTGCTCGACCGCCAGCCCGATGCCCAGCAGGATATAGGCCACCACCAGCAGCGCCGCACCCCTGCCGAGGCCGAATACCAGACCCAACGAGCGGTCGAGGCCGCCGAGCGCCGACCCGCGCACCGCGTTGCTGAGGGTCCGCACCACCAGCCACAACAGGATCAGCACGATCAGGAACACGCCGAAGAACGCCATGATGTCGGCAATGCCGGGGTCTGAAACCTGGCGGCGCACCCAGGGCGCCACGGAGCGGAACGCGCCATACGGCCCGGCGACAAAGGCCGCGGCCACCCAGGCGGCGACGCCCAGCACCTCCCGCACCAAGCCGCGCATGGCGCCCAGCAGGCCCGACACGAGCAGCAGCGCCAGGACCACGAGGTCCACCCAATTCATGCCGTCGTCCCAAGCCGTGCGCCGCGGGTATAGCCGTCCCCGGCCCCATACGCCAACCGTGTCGGATTTATTGCAGCAGCCCCTTGGCGGCCGGCTTGCCGCTGAACGCGGCGACCAAGTCGGTCAGGTGGCCGATCTCATCCAGCTTCAGCCCATCCGGCGGGCTGCTCTTGCGCCCCCCGCGGGCGAGCCGGCGCGGCAGGCAGGCGATCTCGAACCCCATCTTGTGCGCTTCCTTCAGCCGGGACTCGGCCTGCGCCACCTGCCGGACCTCGCCGGACAGCCCGACCTCGCCGAAATACACCATGGCGGCGCTGGTCGGCGTGTCCGTGGCCGCCGAGGCGAGGGCAGCCGCCACGGCGAGGTCGGCCGCGGGTTCGTTGACCCGCAGGCCGCCGGCGATGTTGAGGTAAACATCCGTGCCGCCCATCCGCAGCCCGGCCCGGGTTTCCAGCACGGCCAGCAGCATGGACAGCCGCCCGCTGTCCCAGCCGACCACGGAGCGCCGGGGCGACCCGCCGCTGTTGGGCGCCAGCAGCGCCTGCACCTCGACCAGGACCGGGCGGGTGCCCTCCAGGCCCGCGAACACCGCCGACCCCGCGATGTTGCCCCGGCGCTCCGCCAGGAACAGCGCGGACGGGTTGGGCACCTCCGCCAGGCCCTGCTCGGTCATCTCGAACACGCCGATCTCGTCGGTGGCGCCGAAGCGGTTCTTCACCGCGCGCAGGATGCGGAACTGGTGGCCGCGGTCGCCCTCGAAGTACAGCACGGCATCGACCATGTGCTCCAGCACGCGCGGGCCGGCCAGCGCGCCCTCCTTGGTGACGTGGCCCACCAGCACGAGGGAGAAGCCGCGCGACTTTGCGAGCCGGATCAGTTCGAAGCTCGCGGCGCGCACCTGGGCGACGGTGCCGGGCGCGCTCTCGATGGCGTCGAGCCACATGGTTTGGATGCTGTCGATCACCACCAAGGCCAGGTCGCGCTCCGCTTCCAGAGTGGCGGCGATGTCGCGCACGTTGATGGCGCTGGCGAGTTCAAGCGGCGCGTCGGCGAGGCCAAGCCGCTGCGCGCGCAGGCGGACCTGGTCGATGGACTCTTCGCCCGAGATGTACATGACCCGGCGCCCGGCCCGCGCCAGCGTCGCCGCCGCTTGCAGCATCAGGGTCGATTTGCCGATGCCGGGGTCGCCGCCGACCAGCACGGCGGAGGCCGGTACCAGCCCGCCACCCAGCACGCGGTCAAGCTCGGCGATGCCGGTGTTGGCGCGCGGCGGCGGGGCCGCAGTTCCTTGCAGGCCGACAAAGGTGACGCGCCGCCCGGCGCTGGCGCGGCCGACGGGGCCGGGCCGGGCCTCAACGGTTTCCTCGACCAGCGTGTTCCACTCGCCGCAGGCATCGCAGCGCCCGGCCCACTTGGGATACACGGCGCCGCAGTTCTGGCAGACGTAGCGGGCGACGGGCTTAGCCACGCCGGATCCAGCGGTCGGCGAGCAGCAGGGCGGCGAGGAAGACGGTGATTTCCGGGAGGGATTGGATGGCGTCGAAGTCGGCGAGGGCGGTTTCGGCGAGGCGAACCAGATCGGAGGCGTACTGACGTTCGATCACAACCGAAAAATCGTAGTCCGCCACATGGCGACCTTCCTGCAATCGAGCGAACGCAAGGGCTACTCCAATTAAGCGTTTGTCGGGTGGGTTGGGGCTCAGTTTCTCCAAGCCAGTTGGAAATGGGCGTGCCGGAGAGCGGACATAGGCGTCGCATACCTTGCGCATTGCGGTATGGCTGAATGCGCGCGTCGCCTGGAAGCGGAGGGGTTCGCCACCCGCCGCGAAGGGCATGGAACCCGCGGTCGTCAGCCGATGGAATAGCCCGTAGTAGGCGGACGACAATGCCCGCCGCAGCACAACCTCAGCGGCTGCGCTCCCCGGCGGGCCATACTGGCCGTCGATCAGTTCGCGGGCGTGCCTGACCAGCTCGGTGGCGTGGGTCACTCTGCGACAGGCTTCAGCTCGCGGTCAGTCTCAAACCGGAAATACGGAAAACGGTCCTCGAACGCCTCCAGTAGATCGGGCTGTACTGCGGCGACCAAGGCGCCGATGCCGTCCACGCGCTGCTCAAACGCCGGACTTCTGATGGGCGGCTCGGGCAACGTCTTGAACACAACCCACATGGCAGGGTCGCCGTCGAACTCGCCCAGCCGCACCTCAAACCTCGTCACGAACTCCGGCAATGCGTGGCGACCAACGACTTCCCGGGCCTTCGCGACGATCTCATCGTATTTCATCGGCGCAGCATACCCCAACTCACCGCCGCAACTCCATCTGGATCGGCCCTTCCCGCCGTCCGTGGGTGAACTGGTCCACCATCTGGTTTCCGCTGTGCAGCAGGTCCGCCGCCGGCCCTTGCCAGACCAGCTTGCCGCGGAACAGCATCGCCGCCCGGTCGCCGATGCGGGTGGCACTCGCCATGTCGTGCGTGATCGCAATGGCCGTGCTGCCCAGGCGCTTCACGCAATCCACGATCAGTCCGTCGATCACCGCCCCCATGATCGGGTCAAGCCCGGTTGTCGGCTCGTCGAAGAACAGGATGTCCGGCTGGCCGGCGATGGCGCGCGCCAGGCCTACGCGCTTCTGCATGCCCCCCGACAGCTCGGCCGGCGACAGGTCGCCGACGCTGGGATCGAGGCCCACCTGCGCGAGAATCGCGCCGGCGCGCTCCCGGGCCTCGGCGCGGGCCGCCTTGTGCTGGGCCAGGAGGCCGAAGGCGACGTTCTCCCACACCGTCAGGCTGTCGAATAGGGCGCCGGCCTGGAACAACATGCCGATGCGGGCATTCACCTGCTCCCGCTCCTGCCGCGGCAGGCGCAGCACGTCGCGCCCGTCGATCTCGATGCTGCCGGCATCCGGCTCGATCAGCCCGAGGATGCATTTCAGCAGCACCGACTTGCCGCTGCCGGAGCCGCCGATCACCACCATCGACGTGCCGGCCGCCACATCCAGGTCGATGCCATCCAGCACCGTTTTGTCGCCGAATGCCTTGGTCAGCCCGCGGATGCGGATCTTGGGGTCTCTGATTGGGTGGGGGCTCATCGGGCGAAGAACAGTTCGGTCAGCACGTAGTCGAATGCCAGGATCAGGATGCTGGCGGCGACCACGGCGCTGGTGGTCGCGGACCCCACACCCTGCGCGCCGCCCTTGCTGTTGTAGCCGTGATAGCAGCCCATCAAGGCGATCAGGAAACCGAAGGTCGCCGCCTTGGCCAGGCCCGCCACCACGTCCCCCGTCGTGAGGATGTTGAACGTGGTGGTCAGGTAGCCCGACGGGTTGAACCCGAGCTTAACCGTGCTGACCAGGAATCCGCCCGCCACGCCCAGGATGTCCGCCACCACCACCAAGAGCGGCACCGCGATCACCCCGGCGAGCAGGCGCGGCGCCACCAGGTACTTCATCGGGTTGGTGGACAGCGTGCCGAGCGCGTCGATCTGGTCCGTGACCCGCATGGTCCCGAGTTCCGCCGCCATCGCCGCGCCCACCCGGCCCGCCACCATCAGGCCGGCCAGCACCGGCCCCAGTTCCCGCACCACGGACAGCACGACGATCCCCGCGATGGCGCTTTCCGCGCCGAAGCGGGAAAACCCGGTGAAGGATTGCAGCGCGATCACCGCGCCGGAGAACACCGCCGTCAACGCCACGACCGGCAGGCTGAAGTAGCTGAACTCGACCAAGGCCAGCAGGAACATCCGGCCGTAGAACGGCGGGCGCAGCAAATGGGACAGGCCCGCGGCGCCGAACAGCGCCACCGCCCCCGTCGCGCGCACAGCCCCGAGCGTGCCGCGCCCGACGGCCGCCACCGCATCCAGGGGAGCGATCATGCCCCGAGATAGGCCCGGCGGTAGCGCGCCCCAAGCTGCGTCAGGATCTCGTAGCCGTTGGTGCCGGCCCGCCGCGCCACCTCGTCCACCGTCATGCGCGGTCCGATCAGGTCCAGCCAACTGCCCACGGTGGCGCCGGGGGCGTCGGTGATGTCGAATGTCGATAGGTCCATGGAGACACGGCCTACCAGCGGGACCGCCTGTTCGTCAAAACACGCCGCCGCATGGTTGGTGAGACTGCGCGGGTAGCCGTCGGCGTAGCCGACCGACACCGTGGCGATCCGGCTGGGCCGCCGTGCCGTCCAAACGCCGTTGTAGCCGACGCGCCCGCCCGGCGGCACCTCCCGCACCTGCAGGATGCGCGCCCGCAGCCGCACCGCCGCCCGCATCGGGTTGGGCTGCCCCGGCATCGGGTTCACGCCGAACAGCGCAGCGCCGGGCCGGGCCAGGTCGGAGCCGAATGCCGGCCCCAGGAAGCAGCCGGACGAGTTGGCCAGGCTGCGCGGCGCCGCGGGCAGCCGGGCGCAGGCCTGGGCGAAGCGGTCCCGCTGGAGCGTGTTGATGGGGTCGCCCGGCGTCTCGGCAGAGACCAGGTGCGTCATGACGTAGAGCAGCCGCACCCCGTCCAGCCGGCCCGGCTCCGCCGCCAGCACGTCCAGCTCCTCCGGCGGCAGGCCCAGGCGGTTCATCCCGGTGTCGATGTGCAGCAGCGCCGGCAGGGGGCGTCCGAGCACCCGGGCGTGGGCGGCCCACTCCTCGACCTCCGCGAGCGATCCCAGCACCGGCGCGATGTCCGCGTCGGCATAGGCGGGCGCGTCGCCGGGCCACAGGCCGTTCAGCACCGCCAGCATGGCCCCGGGCGGCAAAGGATCGGGCAGCAGGGGGCGGATCGCCTGCGCCTCGCTCAGATGCGCCGTGAACACATGGCGGCACCCGGCGGCGAACAGGCGACGCGCCACCGGCACCGCTCCCAGGCCGTAGGCGTCGGCCTTGAGCACCGCCGCGACCGGGCCGGATGGGTGGCGGCGGCGCAGCACGTTCCAGTTCGCGGCGATGGCATGGAGGTCGATGTCCAGCACGGCGCCGGCGCTGGCACCCCGGGCGCTGGACTCCGGGGTCAATCGTCGCCCGTGTGGATGACGTCAAGGTCGGCGAAGCGGGTGTACTCGCCCTCGAACAGCACGTCGATCTTGCCGGTTGGGCCGTGCCGCTGCTTCTCGATCAGGATCTCGGCCTTGTTGTGCACCTGCTCCATGTCGCGCTGCCACTTGTCCAGAGCCGACTGGAACTTGTCCTCGCTGTCGAATGCCATCTGCTTGGGCGCGCGCTGCTGCAGGTAGTACTCGTCGCGGTACACGAACAGCACCATGTCGGCGTCCTGCTCGATGGTGCCGCTTTCCCGCAGGTCGGAAAGCTGCGGGCGCTTGTCCTCCCGGCTTTCCACCGCGCGGGACAACTGCGACAGCGCCAGCACCGGCACCTCAAGCTCCTTGGCGATGGCTTTCAGGCCCTGGGTGATCTGACTGATCTCCAGCACCCGGCTTTCCGGCTTGGTGCCGACGCTCGGGCGCATGAGCTGCAGGTAGTCGATCACCACCAGGCTCAGCCCCTTGGTGCGCTTCAGCCGCCGGCAACGGGTGCGCAGCGCGGACAGCGTGATGGCCGGGGTGTCGTCGATATGCAGCGGGAGGCCTGCGATCTCGCGGCTGACCTGCACGAAGCGGTCGAAATCTTTCTGGCCGATCTCACCCCGGCGGATGCGGTCGCCGCTGACCCGCGCCTCCTCCGCCAGCAGGCGCGTCGCCAACTGCTCGGCGCTCATCTCCAGGCTGAACACTGCGACCGAGCCTTTCGCCAGGGCGTTCGGGTCCTCCGACCGTGCTTCTCGTACCAAAGCGTGCGCGGCGCCGAAGGCGATCTTGGTGGCGAGCGCCGTCTTGCCCATGCCGGGCCGCCCGGCCAGGATCATCAGGTCGGACGGGTGCAGCCCGCCGGTCTTCTTGTCGAGGTCGCGCAAGCCGGTCGAGAGGCCGCTCACGTGGCCCGACCGCCGGAACGCCCGCTCCGCCCCAAGGATCGCGTCGGTCAGCGCGCGCTCGAAGGTGACGAAGCCGCCGTCGTTGCCGCCCTGGGTCGCCAGGCGGAACAGCGCGCTTTCCGCCAGCTCGATCTGCTGGCGACCGTCCAGCTCCGCCTCGGCGCCGAAGGCGTTGTTGACGACGACCTCGCCGATGTCGATCAACTGGCGCCGCAGCCAGGCGTCATGCACGGCCCGGCCGTACTCGCCGGCGTTGATGATGCCGACCATGGAGGTCAGCAGCTCCGCGAAGTACTTGGTGCCGCCCACCTCGTCCAGCAGGCCCGAATGCTCGAACTCCGCCTTCAGCGTCACCGCGTCGGCGAGCTGCCCGGCCTCCACCCGCCGCACGATGGCCTGGTAGATGCGGCCGTGCACGGGATCGACGAAGTGCTCCGGCGACAGGAACTCGCTGATCCGCTCATAAGCCTTGTTGTTGGCGAGCAGCGCGCCGAGCAGCGCCATCTCCGCCCGGTCGTTGGACGGGGGATGGCGTTGCGAAAGGCCAAGCAGCGGCGGGTCGATGCTGTTCATGTGGCCTGCATCCTAGCCCAAGCCGAGGGCGCCGGGCAGGGTGGCGACCCTGTGGATATCTGTGGATCAGGGGGACAAGTTTAGGGTCGCGTCGGAGATCATACCGGTTGTGGTACGCGCGCCACCCGGCTCTCGGCTTCCGTGATGTAGTTCCGGGTGAGCGGCACGGCGTCCGGCCGCCGGGCCAACTGCAGCTGCCAGACCATGTGCCCCTTGTGCCGGAAGGCGAGTTCCGCGCCGGACAAATAGAACTCGAACATGCGGCAGAACCGCTCGTCGTAGAGTGCGGCGACCGCGTCGTGCCGGGCCGACAAGCGCCGCCGCCAATGGCGCAAGGTTTCCGCGTAGTGCAGGCGCAGCACCTCGATGTCGGTGGCGATCAGGCCGGACTTTTCCACGGCGGGCACCACCTCGCTGAGCGCCGGGGAGTAGCCGCCGGGGAAGATGTACTTGGCGAGCCAAGAGTTGGTGACGGCCGGGCCGTGGCTGCGCCCGATGGCGTGGATCAGCGCCACCCCGTCCGGCGCCAGGCTGCGGCCCAGCGCCTGGAAGAAGTGGCGGTAGTGGCTGATGCCCACGTGCTCGAACATGCCCACGGAGACGATGCGGTCATAGGTGCCGCGCAGCGCGCGGTAGTCCAGCAGCTCGAACCGCACCCGGTCGGCGAGGCCCGCCTCGTGCGCCCGGGCGCGGGCCGTGGCGAGCTGTTCCTGTGACAAGGTGATGCCGGTGACGCGGACCCCGTGCTCCCGCGCGAGCGTCAGCGCCAGGCCGCCCCAGCCGCAGCCGATGTCCAGGACGTGCAGGCCCGGCCGCAGGCAGAGCTTCGCGGCGATATGCCGCTTCTTCACCGCCTGCGCCTCCTCCAGCGTTTCCTGCCCGGTGCGGAAGTACGCGCAGGAATACTGGCGGTCGTCGTCCAGCAAGAGGGCATACAGCCGCCCGTTCAGGTCGTAATGGTGCGCCGCGTTGCGCGCGGCCCGGCGGACCGGGTTGAACTGCGCCCAACGCTTCACGGCGCCCCCCAGCAAGGCGTGCGCCGCCATCACCGGCTGCCGCCCGCCCGCCGCGATGTTGGCCAGCAGCAGGTCGAGCGCGTCGTAGATGCTGCAGCCGACGGGGATGATCGCGCCGTCCATGTAGCCTTCCCCGAAGGCCATCGCCGGGTTCACCGCCATGCGGCGGACCGCTTGCCAGTCGGACACGTGGAAGGCGATGCCGGGGCCGGGCTGCGGCCCTTCGTGGAAGGAGGTGTGCCCGTCGGGGTAGCGGACCGAAAGGCTGCCGATGACCAGGAAGCGCCGGATGAGGCCGTCCAGGATGGTGCGCAGGATCATCCGTTGCAGCCTGCTCCGAAATGGTTTGGGTTACAAACGATGACGCCGGCCGCTTCCCGATGGGGAAGGGCCGGCGCCGTAGAGGATTGTCAGGTTTGTCTTATGGGCGTCGGATCACTGGCGGTCGCGGTCCCGGTCCCCGCCGGCTTCCGCCAGGGCGGCGCCGAACTCCAGTTCCTCGTCTGGCTCCACCTCTTCCTCGCCGGCCAGGCCGACCTGCTCGCCGCGGGCCTGCTTCTCGGCTTCCTCGGTGCTGCGGGCGACGTTGACCGTGATCGGCAGGCTGACCTCCGGGTGCAGCACCAGCTTCACGGTCGAAAGGCCCAGCGTCTTGATGGGCTGGTCGAGCACGATCTGGTTCCGGTCGGTGGTCAGACCCGCCGCCGTGCAGGCGTCGGAAATGTCGCGCGCCGACACCGACCCATACAGCGAGCCGCTTTCCCCCGCCTGCCGGATGATGACCACCGACAACCCGGCCATCCGCTCCGACAGCCGCTCGGCCTCCTCCCGGCGTTTCAGGTTCTGCGCCTCAAGCTGCGCGCGCTGGCCCTCGAAGGTCGCGAGATTCGCCTTGTTGGCCCGGAGCGCCTTCTTCTGCGGCAATAGGTAGTTGCGGGCATAGCCCGGCTTCACCCTCACCACGTCGCCCATCTGCCCCAGCTTCTCGATGCGCTGCAGCAGGATCAATTCAACGACCGCCATGATCCCCGCTCCTCACGCCACGACGTAGGGCAGGAGCGCCAGGAAGCGGGCGCGCTTGATGGCGTTGGCCAACTCGCGCTGCTTCTTGCCGGACACCGCGGTGATGCGGCTCGGCACGATCTTGCCGCGCTCGCTCAGGAAGCGGGACAGCAGGCGCACGTCCTTGTAGTCGATCTTCGGCGCGTTCGGGCCGCTGAACGGGCAGCTCTTGCGGCGGCGATAGAACGGGCGGCGTGCCCCGGCAGCGGCCCCGCCGCCGCCGCGGCGGTCGTCGCCATCCCCGGACGCGCGGTCGGGACGATCTGAACGGTCGGACATCCTAAATTACTCCTCGCTCGCCTCGGGGGGGCGGAATCCATCGGTTTCGGACCGGGCGCGGTATTCCTCGCGGTCGTCGAAGCCGCGCTTGCGGCCGCTTTCGAACCGTCCGGCCGGCTTCGGCCCGCGGAAGCCGCGCTCCCGGTCGTCCGACTTGCGCGACAGGATGGCGCTCGGCTCCTCCGTGATCTCATCGACGCGTATGGTCATGAAGCGCAGCACGTCCTCGTTCAGACGCAGCAGGCGCTCCATCTCGGTCACGAAGGTCGGCTTTGCTTCCAGGCCGAGCAGCATGTAATGGCCCTTGCGGTTCTTCTTGACCCGGTAGGCCAGGCTGCGCAGGCCCCAGTACTCGCGCTTCTTGACCGAGCCGCCATCCGTTTCAAGGTCGGTGGCGATGGTGTCGGCAACGGTCTCGACCTGTTGCTGCGTGACGTCGTTGCGTGCGATCAGCACGCATTCATAGAGCGGCATTGTCACCCCTATGGCTGTTGTCGGCCCGAAATGGGCACAGCCGGGGAGGATGCCACTGCCCCGGCAGGGAAGCGGCGGGGTATACGCCGATGCGCGGGGATTGCAAGCGGGAGCGGTTGTGGTGACTGGCCGTGCGACTGTCCGAAAAGGTCGCTTCCAGGCTCGGCAAGGCGCGTTGGATATTTTCGTTGTGATTTCGACATACAATGCGGCTATGCGCCCAGCGTTCATGTGCCATACGCCGCCAAGGACGTACTCCCTCTCGCCGCCTGCTTGCCCCTAGACTGTCTGCCAAAGGAGTTTTCACGATGCCAGCACTGCGTTCCCGCACCACTACCCACGGCCGCAACATGGCCGGCGCCCGCGGGCTGTGGCGGGCGACCGGCATGAAGGACGGGGACTTCGGCAAACCCATCATCGCCGTCGTCAACTCCTTCACCCAGATCGTGACCGGCCACGTCCATCTGAAGGAACTGGGCCAACTGGTCGCACGCGACATCGAGGCCGCGGGCAGTGTCGCCAAGGAGGTCAACACGGTCGCGGTCGATGACGGCATCGCCATGGGCCACGACGGGATGCTCTACAGCCTGCCGTCGCGCGAGCTGATCGCCGACAGCGTCGAGTACATGGTCAACGCGCATTGCGCCGACGCCATGGTTTGCATCTCCAATTGCGACAAGATCACCCCGGGCATGCTGATGGCGTCGCTCCGCCTCAACATCCCGGCCGTGTTCGTGTCCGGCGGGCCGATGGAGGCCGGCAAGGTCAACCTGTCCGGCATCAGCCGGTCCATCGACCTGATCGACGCCATGGTGGCCGCCGCCGACGGCAGCGTGTCCGACAGCGACGTGCAGGTCATCGAACGCTCGGCCTGCCCCACCTGCGGCTCCTGCTCGGGCATGTTCACCGCCAACTCGATGAACTGCCTGACGGAGGCGTTGGGCCTGTCCTTGCCCGGCAACGGCACGACGCTCGCGACCCACGCCGACCGCCGCCGGCTGTTCGAGGAAGCGGGGCGTACCGTCGTGGACCTGGCGCAGCGCTGGTACGAGCAGGACGACCCGCGCGCCCTGCCGCGCGGCATCGCCACCTTTGCGGCGTTCGAGAACGCGATGACGCTGGACATCGCCATGGGCGGCTCCACCAACACGGTGCTGCACCTGCTGGCCGCCGCGCACGAGGCGGAGGTCGATTTCACCATGGCCGACATCGACCGGCTGTCGCGCCGGGTGCCGGTGCTGTGCAAGGTGGCGCCCGCGGTCGCCGATGTGCATGTGGAGGACGTGCACCGTGCCGGCGGGATCATGTCCATCCTGGGGGCGCTGGACCGCGCCGGGCTGATCGACCGGGGCACCGCGACCGTGCACGCGCCGACGATGGGCGACGCGCTGGACCGCTGGGACGTGGCCCGCACCCCGTCCGACAGCGTGCGGACCTTCTTCCGCGCAGGCCCCGGCGGCGTGCCGACCCAGGTGGCGTTCAGCCAATCCTCACGTTGGGACGACCTTGACCTGGACCGCGAGCGCGGCGTGATCCGCGAGGCGCCGCACGCCTTCTCGAAGGATGGCGGCTTGGCGGTTCTTTACGGCAACCTGGCCGAGGACGGCTGCATCGTGAAAACGGCCGGGGTGGACGCTTCCATCCTGCGCTTCACCGGCCCGGCGCGGGTGTTCGAAAGCCAGGATGCCTCGGTGGAGGCGATCCTGAACGACCGGGTCAAGCCCGGCGACGTGGTGCTGATCCGCTATGAGGGACCCAAGGGCGGCCCCGGGATGCAGGAGATGCTGTATCCGACGAGCTACCTGAAATCGAAGAAGCTCGGCAAGGCCTGCGCCCTGGTCACGGACGGGCGGTTCAGCGGCGGGTCGTCGGGCCTGTCCATCGGCCACGTCTCGCCGGAGGCGGCGGAGGGCGGCACCATCGGCCTGGTGCGCGACGGCGACATCATCGAGATCGACATCCCAGCCCGCAGCATCCGCCTGGCGGTGTCCGACGAGGAGCTGGCCCATCGCCGGGGCGCACAGGCCCAATGGCGGCCGGCCCATCCACGCACCCGCGCCGTCTCGCCTGCCTTGCGCGCCTACGCTGCCTTCACCACGAGCGCCAGCAGGGGGGCGGTCCGGGTGGTGCCGTAACGATGCATGCTACGCTGCGGCGATGAGGTTCTCCGCCGGCACCGTCGCAAACGCTGCGGCCTGGGGCGTCATTGTCCTGCTCATCGGCGCGGCGGTGCTGGTGGCGAACAGGCTCGGCTTCATGGGCTTGCTGCTTCTGGGCAGCGCAACCTGGCTGGTCTGTATCAGGGCCGAACTCGACCAGGACACCCCAATTTGGGGTGTGGAGGTGTTCAAGGCGCGCATGGACGGGCGCGGTTCACCCGAACAGCATGCGGCCATGCTTGAGGAGCGTCGAGCGTTCACGTCACCGCTGCGCTTCTATCGCCGCTGCGGCATGGTCCTTGCGGCGGCCGGTGTTGCGGGCTTCATTTGGCAGCAGTGGGGTCCTTGAGGCCGGGTGGCTTTTCTGACCGTTTGGCTCCCTAGCCCGATTGAAGGCGTGTCCCATCGGCCGGCTTGATGGTATCTCAGGTTGAATTTCAGGTTTGGGTGGGTTCCGGTCAGAGGGCTTTTGGGAACGAGTGCTTAATAGCTGCCATTCGCCAAGCGTTTGAAAACTTCCGCCACCGGATCGGTTGTAGAAGGCGAAGCCGCCCAAATAGCGCATGTCCGCGCGTTTCGGGAATAAACGGCTATCCCGCTACCCGGGCCGCCACCAGTATGTCCGACCGGCTGCTTTAGGGGATCGGTCGCCCAAAACATCAATCCGAGGCCGTAGGCAGGATCGGGATAATTGGCGGTTCTGTGCTCTGGGAGTGCGCGACCGTCGAACATTCTGTCCATCGTTTTCGGCTTTAGGAGAGCGCCCATCAGCAGTGCGCGTAGCAAGCGAGCGGCATCCGCCGTCGTTCCAGTGACCAACCCGTGATAGACCCATCCCGGATGGTAGCCGGCTATGCTTCCCATCTGCACGCCGGCCAAATCCTCGGGCGTTGTCGCCAATCGCGCAGTCGTCAGCCCGGCAGGCGCGAACACGATACTGGCGAGGGCATCCCCAAGCGAAAGCCCTGATGTGCGCTCGATCAGGCGTCCGACTTTCAAATAGCCGATGTTGGAATACGCCCATCCTTGTCCGGGTTGATAGCGCAATCGGTCCGCGTCAACCAAAGCAAGGAGCCGTGCAACTGGCCACGGCGACTTACCCGCTGCAACATCCTCATGATATTGCGCGACACCTCCATAGTCGGGCAGTCCGGCTTCATGCTTTAGGAGATGGGCAAGGCTGTATCGGTTTCCGTCTATTGGCTCCGACAAGGCCAGGTGCCCCGAATCCACGAGACGTAGAGCTGCGATGGCGAGGACTGTCTTGGTGAAGCTCCACCAAGGCACAGGGCTAACAATCCCTCCAACACTTGGATTTCCAGCATCGTCTATCCATGCCGCCGATTCCATCGCGCACCCCTGAGTATTTCGCCTTACTTTAACGTGCGGCCGGTTTCGGGACGACCGTCTATCGTGGGAAGGTGTCCACGTTGGGTTGGAACCCAAAATTCAAACTGAGACACTACCGCCGGCTCCGCTGCCTTGACATGCCACGCCTGCTCCCGCATCACGGCACCAGGCGAGGCATGGAGAGTGCCCTTCGGCCTGTATATCCGGTCGCCGAGTCCTGTCGAAGGGCGGCCTGGATGGTCCGCCTGGCAGGCGGAGGGTCGCATCTAATGACTGCCATAATATGGTTGTCACCCCTCGTCAGGGTTTTGACGACAGCCTTGCTTGTTGTGTCGGCTTCCGCGGTTGCCGAAAGCCTTGGCCCGTTCTGGGGCGCCCTGATCGCCAGCCTTCCGGTTTCGACCGGACCCGCCTACGTGTTTTTGGCCATGCAGCACGGGGCGGATTTCGTTGCGGAGAGCGCGCTCAGCAGCTTTGCGGCAAACGCGGCGAACGGATTGTTCCTGATCGCCTACGGCGTCTTGGCGGGGAGCGCGTCTCCATGGCGGAGCCTCGGCGCTGCCATCGCGGTTTGGCTGGCCGCAAGCCTCGCCACGCAGCAGGTCGTGTGGACCCCAGGGACGGCGTTCCTGCTGAACCTCGCCGTTTACGGCGCCGGCTTCATTGTACTCGGCGTGGCCCGAAGTACGCGGCCCGGACCGGCAACTCCCGCACGGCGGCGGTGGTTCGACCTTCCCGCCCGCGCCGTGGCGGTGGCTGCCTTCGTGTCGCTCCTCGTCGCCGTCAGCGCGGCGCTCGGTCCCGGGATCACCGGGGTCGCGGCCGTGTTTCCGATCAGCCTCATCAGCCTGTTCGTCATCGTGCGGCCACGGATCGGCGGCCCGGCCGCATCGCAGCTTGCGGCCAATGCCCTCCGGTCGATGCTGGGCTTTGGCATGATGCTGCTCGCCTTGCATCTCGCGATCCGGCCTTGGGGAACCGCGGCCGCCTTCGCCGTCGCGCTGCTGGCGTGGATGTCCTGGTCTGCCGCCTTGCTCCTGCTGAGACGACGGGGGCGGACGCCCGTCGTTGACGCTTGAATCGATTGCGCGCGGCGGCGCAAAAGCGTTCAATGACGGGATGTCCGACCTTCCGCTCCCGATTGCGCTCCGGGTTGCCCGCCCTTTCTGGCGTCCGGTCCTTGCCGTGGCCGTGCTTGGCGCCGCGGCGGTGTCCCTCACAACCCAAGCCGGCCCGCACGACCCGGAGCTTGCCACCCTGCTGCGCTTCATGGCTTTGGTGAAGGCGGGCATGGCGCTCGGCGCTGCGGCCCTGGTGGGCTGGCGGTTCGGCTCGCCGGTGCGCCCGGCCGTCAGCCTGGGCTATATTGCCGGGACGGCAAGCATGGCGGCGGGCGCCGGGCTGATTTGGCAGCTTGGCCACATCGGGACCGGGGCCTTGCTGGTGCATGGCGGACTGTTGGCGCTGATCGGCATCGCCTGGCTGGACCGGGCCGGGTGGGATCAGGCGGCCAGCGCCATCTCCGTATCCATGCGCTCCAGGCGCAGCGCCTGGCCCGGCACGGCGATCAGGGTCCCGCCGCGCGGCACCTCGCGCCAGCGGCTGCGGTCCTCGTCGATCGGCTCCGACACCAGCAGCAGCCCGGCGGGGCCGTCCTTGTAGTACAGCGTCGGCGGCTGCGCGTCGCAGGCCCAGCGGAACGCCCACAGCGTATGCCCGTCCGTCAGCGTGGCGGTGAAGCGCAGCGGCTCCTCGATGCCGGCCTCCCGCATGTGCGCCTTTACGTCCCGCAGCGTCGCGGCCAGGGCGCCGATGGGATCGTGCTCCAGCCCGCGGGCGAACGCCGCAAGGAAAATCGCCTCGCTGTCCGTCGTGCCGGCCCGCGCGGGGTAAAGCGCGTCCGGGATCATCGCCTCCACCCGGCGGCGCACCCGGGCCCAGCCGCCGATCTGGCCGTTGTGCATGAACAAATGCCGCCCCTGGGCGAAGGGGTGGCAGTTGGCCCGGCTGGTCGCCGTGCCCGTCGCGGCCCGGACATGGGCGAAGAACAGGTGGCTGCGCACCTGGCCCGCGATGCTGAGCAGGTTCTCATCCGACCAGGCCGGACGCACCTCCCGATACAGGCCCGGCGTTTCCCGCTCCCCATACCAGCCGACGCCGAAGCCGTCGCCGTTGGTTTCCGTCTTCGCCTCCGCCGCGTGGAGCGACTGGTGGATCAGGCTATGGCAGGGTGCTGCCACCAGGGTTTCCAGCAGGATCGGCTCGCCCTGGAACGCGAGGAAGCGGCACATCGGGCACCTCAGACGTAAGATGACGGATAGGTTACAGGCTGGGCACGACGGGCGGCAAGGATAAGGTGATCCGGGCCCTTCCGCGCGCCGCCGGATTGACACGGCCCCGCGAGGAGACAAAAACCGCCGCACTCGTGAGGAAATGGTAAATGCCGGTCCATGCCTTCATCTTCCCTGGCCAGGGCAGCCAAGCCGTCGGCATGGGCCGCGACCTGGCCGCAGCCTTCGCCCCCGCCCGCGAGGTGTTCGGCGAGGTGGACGAGGCGCTGAAGCAGAAGCTGTCCAAGCTGATGTTCGAAGGCCCGGCGGACATCCTGACGCTGACGGAGAACACCCAGCCGGCGCTGCTCGCCATGTCGATGGCCGTGCTGCGCGTGATGGAAACGGAGGGCGGGTTCCGCCTCCCGGAGAAGGCCGTGCTGGCGGCGGGGCACAGCCTCGGCGAATACAGCGCGCTGGCGGCGGCAGGCAGCCTGGCGCTGAGCGACGCAGCGCGGTTGTTGCGCCGCCGGGGCGCTGCCATGCAGGACGCGGTGCCGGCAGGGGAGGGCGCGATGGCGGCGCTGCTGGGCACGGAGCTTGAGCCGGCGGAAGCGATCTGCGCCGACGCTGCCGTCTTGGTACGGGACGACGGGACCGAGGAGCGCCAGGTGGTCGAGGCGGCGAACGACAACGGCGGCGGCCAGGTGGTGATTTCCGGCCACCGCGCCGCCGTGGAGCGTGCGGTCGAACTCGCCAAGGCGCGCGGCGTGCGCCGGGCGATGCTGTTGCCGGTGTCGGC
>CAXTUQ010000014.1:0-24452 GCA_964247405.1 uncultured Acetobacteraceae bacterium | reverse complement strand
CCGACGTGCCTCGGCTTTGGCTGCCGGGCCGTGCGGCGGCGGTCATGGCCCGCTCCGTCACCGGGCCCTCACGCCTCGGTTTTCAACACGTTTGAGGGCGGGGTGGGGGCTGGGAAGTCCACCCAGGCACGCCTTTTGGCGGAAGCAATGGCTGTGACTGGCCGCACGGTGCTGTACACCCGCGAGCCCGGGGGAGCCCCGGGTGCAGAGGTCTTGCGCGGCCTGCTGCTGTCGCGCGAGCACGACTGGTCGCCTTCGACCGAGGTTTATTTACATTTCGCGGCCCGGGCCGAGCATTTGGCGCGGACCATCCAGCCGGCCCTGGCCCGGGACGAAATCGTGATTAGTGACCGGTTCGCCGATTCGACGATGGCCTATCAGGGCTATGGCCTCGGGGCCGACCGTGCCCTGATCGCCGCGCTGAGCCGCCTACTGCCAGTGCAGCCCGATCTTACGGTCATGTTGGACGTGTCGCCAGCCATTGCGGCCAGTCGGATGGCGGGCCGCCGCCAGGCGCTTGACCGCTACGAGGCGATGGGACCGGCATTCCATGTGCGGGTTGCGGAGGGTTTTGCCGCGATTGCCGCCGCGGAGCCGGACCGCTGCGCCGTGATTTCGGCCGATGGCGGGGCGGACGAGGTGCATCGCGCCGTGCTCGCCGTCGTCGCCAGCCGCCAGCCCGGCGCCGCATGACCGCGCCGGCGCCACGCGAGAACCCTTCCCTGCTGGGCCACGCCGTTGCCGAGGCGGTGATCGACGATGCGATCCGGGCCGGCCGCATCCACCATGCCTGGCTGCTGACCGGATCGGAGGGAGTCGGCAAGGCGACGCTGGCCTACCGCTTCGCCCGGCGCTTGCTGGCCGGCCCGCAAACCTCCGCCGCCAGCGCGAACGACCCGGCATCCCCGGTGTTCCGCCGGGTCGCGGCGGGCACCCACGCCGACCTGCTGACGATTGAGCGCGAGTGGGACGACAAGCGCAAGCGCCTGCGGTCCGAGATCGTGGTGGACAGCGCCCGCGGCGTGGCGGACTTCCTGCGCCTGACCCCGGCGGAGGGCGGCTGGCGCATCGTCGTGGTGGACGGGGCCGAGCACCTGAACCGCAACGCCGCCAACGCGCTGCTGAAAGTCCTGGAGGAGCCGCCGCCGCGCGCCGTGCTCCTGCTGGTCTGCGCATCGCCAGGCCGGCTGCTGCCGACGATCCGCAGCCGGTGCCGGCAGTTGCGGCTTGGCGAACTCAGGCCTGCTGACATGGACCGCGTGCTGGCCCGCTGCCTGCCGGACATGGACCCGGCGGACCGCGCCGCGTTGGCCGCCTTGTCGGGTGCGCCCGGCCGGGCCTTGGCGCTGGCCGAAGAGCAGGGAGTCGAGCTGGCCGCCCTGGTGGCCGACGTGCTGCGGGCAGCCCCGAGCGTGCCGCTGCTGCGCGCCTATGAGGTCGCGGACAAATTGGCGCGGAGCGAGGCCGGGTTCACGGCTTTCATGGGCCTGCTGCGCGATGCGATCAGCGCCGTGGTCCGCAACGCCGCGCGGGGCCAGGCCGACGCCGGCCAGCAACGCCTGACGGCTTTGAGGCCCCTAGCCGAATGGGGCGATTTGTGGCACGCGCTGACGAGGCTGCAGGACGATACCGAGCGGTTCAACCTGGACAAGCGGCATGCGATCATCTCGAGCCTGGATTTGCTGAATACCTCATGAGCAAGCGGTTCTACGTCACGACCCCGATCTACTACGTCAACGGCGCACCGCACATCGGCCACGCCTACACGTCGGTTGCCGCCGACGTGCTGGCCCGGTGGAAACGTCTGGACGGCCATGAGGTGTTCTTCCTGACCGGCACCGACGAGCATGGTCAAAAGGTCGAGAAGGCGGCGCATGACGCGGGCGTGGCGCCCCAGGAGTTCGCCGACCGTATCTCCCAGCAGTTCCAGGGCCTGTCCGCGCTGATGGGCCTGTCCAACGACGATTTCATCCGCACGACGGAGAAACGCCACAAGCTCGCCTGCCAGGAGCTTTGGCGCAGGTTGCGCGCGTCGGGCGACATCTACTTGGGGCACTATGAGGGCTACTACGCCGTCCGTGACGAGGCGTTCTACAACGAGAGCGAACTGACCACCCGGCCTGACGGCAGCCGCGTCGCGCCCACGGGAGCGCCGGTCGAGTGGGTGAGGGAGCCTTCGTATTTTTTCCGCCTGTCGGCTTGGCAGGACCGCCTGCTCGCGCTGTATGAAAGCGAGCCGGACTTCGTGTCGCCCGCCAGCCGTCGCAGCGAGGTCGTGAGCTTTGTCCGGGGCGGGCTCAATGACCTTTCGGTCAGCCGCACCAGCTTCACCTGGGGCGTGCCGGTGCCGGACGACCCAGGCCACGTCATGTACGTGTGGCTCGATGCGCTGACGAACTACCTTTCGGCGGTCGGCTTTCCCGACACGGCAAGTCCGCGATGGCCGTTCTGGCCGGCCGACGTGCATCTTGTCGGCAAGGACATCATCCGATTTCACGCGGTTTATTGGCCGGCGTTCCTGATGGCCGCCGGGCTGCCGACGCCGCACTGCGTGTTCTCGAACGGCTGGTGGACTGCGTCGGGCGAGAAGATGAGCAAGTCGCTGGGCAACGCCGTCGATGCCGCCCGGCTGGTGGACACCTTCGGCCTTGATCCCGTGCGGTATTTCCTGCTGCGCGAAGTGCCGTTCGGCAATGACGGGGATTACAGCGACGCGGTGCTGATCCGTCGGCTGAACGTGGAGCTTGCGAACGACCTCGGCAACCTGGCGCAGCGCACGCTGTCCCAGATCGCCCGGAACTGCGGCGGCGTACTGCCGGAGCGCGGCGTCGCGACCGTCCAGGACACGGCACTGCTGGACGCGGCGCAGGCGCTACCGCATGCCGTGCGGGACCGCATGGACCGCCTCGCATTCCACGATGCGTTGGAGGATGTGTGGAAGGTCGTCCGGGCAGCCAATGCCTACATAGACCACCAAGCGCCGTGGGCCTTGCGCAAGACCGACGCGGCCCGCATGGCAAGCGTGCTCAGCGTGCTGGCCCAGGTGATCCGCTGCGTGGCTACGGTTTTGCAGCCCTTTATGCCGGGCAGCATGGCCGCGATGCTCGACCAGGTCGGCGCGCACCCGGATGCGCGGGGTCTTGCGGACCTTGCGGCACCGCTGCCGCCAGGCACGGCGTTGCCGGCGCCGCAAGGCGTGTTCCCGCGCTACAGCGACAAGGTCGGGTAGGACACTGACGTTGATCGACTCGCATTGCCACCTGGACATGTTCGACCCGGCGGAACTTGACGGCGTGTTGGGGCGGGCCGCGGGCGCCGGAGTCGGCGAGATGATCACCATCGGCACGCGGCTGAGCCAGAGCGCGACGCTGGTCGCGTTGGCGCAGCGCCCCGGCGTGTGGTGCACCGTCGGCGTCCATCCGCACAATGCCGGCGAGGGGCTAGTCGCCGACGCGGCCACCATCGCCAGCCTGGCTGCCGATCCGCGGGTGGTCGGCATCGGCGAGTCCGGGCTTGACTACTTCTACGACAGGGCGCCGCGCGACATGCAGCAGGCGAGCTTCCGGCAGCACATCCGCGCCGCGCGCTTGGCCGGGCTGCCCTTGATAGTTCATGCGCGCGACGCCGACGGGGATATCGCGACGATCCTGCACGAAGAGTGGAGTGCCGGCGGGCCGTTCCAGCTTGTCCTGCATTGCTTCAGTTCCGGACGCGCCTTGGCGGAGCAGGCCCTCAAGCTGGGGGGGTATGTCAGCTTTTCTGGTATTCTGACGTTTCCCAAGTCCGGGGCGTTGCGTGACATTGCACGCGATGTCCCAGCCGAGCGGCTGCTGGTGGAGACTGACGCGCCGTATCTGGCGCCCGTGCCGCACCGTGGAAAACGCAACGAGCCCGGCTACGTCGTCGAGACGGCGCGCGTGCTGGCCGACCTGCACGAGATGGAGCTGGCTGCCCTCGATGCTTTGACAACCGACAATGTCCGCAGTCTATTTAAGAGAATGGCTTAGCGATGCCGCGCGTGACGATCCTTGGTTGCGGCGGCTCGGCAGGCGTGCCGCAGATCGGCGGTGACGGCCACGGCGATTGGGGCGCCTGCGACCCGGCCGAGCCGCGCAACCGCCGCACCCGGTCGAGCATCGTCATCGAAAGCGATACGGGCGAGCGATTGCTTGTGGACACATCGCCCGACATGCGCGCGCAGTTGCTGGCCTGTGCAGTGCCACGGGTGGACGCGATTCTGTTCACACATGCCCATGCGGACCATGTGCTCGGCCTCGATGACGTTCGCATCCTCAATCGCATTGTGAACCGACCCATCGAAGCGTTCGCGACGGCGCAGACCTTGGAAGAGCTGCATAAACGTTTTGATTATGCGTTTAAACCTTGGACTCAGCCTTACTTTTTCCGACCGGTACTTGCACCACGGATTGTTGAGCCAGGGCAGACGGTCGAGGCTGCGGGCCTGCGGGTGCAATTGTTTGAGCAGGACCATGGTTTCATGCCGACGCTCGGGTTGCGTATCGGTGGATTTGGCTATTCGACAGATGTCGCAATCCTGGACGACGCCGCGTTCGCCACATTGACGGGGGTGGACACCTGGGTGGTGGACTGCTTCCAACGCCAGCCGCATAAGACGCATGCGAACTTGGAGCAGGTGCTTGAATGGGTGGAGCGCTTGCAGCCGCGCCGGGTCGTGCTGACGCACATGGGCTACGATATCGATTGGTCGTGGATGAAGCGACGTTTGCCGCCGCATGTCGAACTTGCATATGACGGAATGCTGCTGGAATTTTCTGACTTCTGAGTTGTTTGACTTTCCATAATAGGCATTATCGGGCTGGCGTCCGCGGGCGCTGGATTAGTGAAACCGCAAGACCAGCACCACCCCGCATACGATCAGCATCAGCCCGGCGATGTCGGCGCGCCGCAGCGACTCCCTCAAATAGAACCGGCTAAACAGCAAGGTGAACACCATTTCCACCTGGCCCAACGTCCGCACGAGGGCCACGGGCGCCAAAGCGAAGCTCGCGAACCAGCATGCGGACCCTCCGGCTGAGAGCGCACCCACCCAAGCCGAACTGCGCCAAGACGAGAACGCGGCGCGCAAGCCCGCCGGTTCGCGCCAGGCCATGTAAGCGCCCTGCATGATCGTTTGCAGGACGTTGGTCACGACCAGCGAGAACAACGCGCTCAAGATGACGTCCGAGGCGCCGAGCGCCCCTGTCGCGGCTTTAATGCCAACGCCAGCCACGGCAAAGCCGGCGCCAGCGCCCAGGCCGCATAGTGCCGCCGGCTGCACCGTGGCGCGCAGCAGTGTGCCCAGGTGCAAACCCCGGCCAGCCAGCGACAAGGTCAGGACGCCGCACACACCGACGCCGATGCCGAACCAGGCGGCCGGCGCCAGCGCCTCGCCCAGCAACAGCCAAGACAGCAGCGCAGCCTGCACCGCATCAGTCTTGGCGTAGGCGGTACCGACGGCGAAGTTGCGATGCCCGAACGCCATGATGAGCAGAGAGGTGCCGAGAACCTGGGCGAGTCCTGCCACGGCACAGGCCAAAACAAAGATTAGGGTGGGCGGCGGCAACACGGCTTCGGTTACTGCCCAGTAGGAGATGAACAGCAGCAGCCCGACCGGAATGGCATACAGATAGCGCACAAGCCCGGCCGTGCTGACCGAGAGCTGGCCGCGGAGGCGCTGCTGCAAGGCCGTGCGCCAGGTCTGGAACAGCGCCGCGACCAGCGTGACTGGCATCCATAGCGGCATTGTCGTCCAATCCCTCCCTTTGCGACACGCAGCCCATCTTGTCTGCATTCTGCGCCGGGCTTGCAGCGCCGCGTGCTAGTAGAAAACGCACTGACAACTTTCCTGTCGGCATGGCGTTCCGATTGGACGAGGAGCCACGACCCATGCGACTGATGATTGCAATGCTTGCCGCCTGCCTGCTGTCCAGCACCGCATGGGCGCAGGCGAAAAAGCCACCGGAGAAGGTTTGGACTGCAGCGCCGGTGCCGGGCACCCTGCCGTCAAACCCGCCTCCCGCGGATCGGGCTGGCAACACGACCGGGCCAGACGCTTCGTCTCCGTTCAGCTCCTCCCCGCCGGGCGCGCAACTGGACAGCAGGCCAAACGACATCACGCGCGACGGAGGTGGCCCTGGCACCGACTCGGCAACACCCAATCTCTCCCGCTGAGATGCGTTGTTAGGCTCCCTTGAACAAAGGCGCGCGCTTTGCCAGGAACGCCGCCCTGCCCTCGGCGTGGTCGGCGGTCAGAAACAGCGCCGATTGCGTGTCCCGCTCCCAATCCAGCGCCGCATCCAGCCCGGCGGCGAGATACTGCTTGGTCATGGCAACTGGCAAAGGCGCAGCACTGTGGAACAGCGCGGCGCGGTCCAGGGCGGCTCGCAGCGCCGTGCCGGACGGAACAACATGGTCCACCATGCCAATCGCGGCGGCCCGCCCGGCATCGGTTGACTCGCCGTAGAGCAAAACCTGCCGGGCATGGCCCTGACCGATCCGCGCCGGCAGGGTGTGCAGCAGGCCCAGGTCGGCAACCAGGCCAATCTTGCCGAATCCCGCAGCGAACCGCGCATCCTCGGCAGCCACCACGGTGTCGCAGCACATCGCGACCGACAGCCCAGCGCCAACGCACCAGCCCTCCACCGCGGCGATCACCGGCTTGCTGCCCTTGATCAGCAGCCGGACCAGCCGGTGCGTCAGGCGGAACCGCTCCCGTCCGGCGGCAAGGTCGCCCACGTCCATGCCGCTGATGTCGCCCCCGGCGCTGAAGGTACTTCCAGCCCCAGTGATGACGATGGCGCGCAACGCCCGATCCGCCTCGATGGCCTCCAGCGCGTCCACCAGGCGTTGTCGCATTGGCACGGCCAACGCGTTGCGCCGCTCCGGGTAGTCCAGCGTTAGGATGGCGGTAGCGCCCTCGCGGGTTTCGCTCAGCATGGGCGACCGCGGGCGTCGGTCATGCGCCATCTCCGAGTTCGATGACCGCATCGGCGGCATAGGCCCCCTCCCCGTCCGGCATGGCGAACACCGGATTAAGGTCGATGGAGCGGAGCCGTGGCCCGGCCTGATGCGCAAACATCGACAAGCGGGACAGCATCGCCGCCAGGGCCGAGATGTCCGCCGGTGGCCGGCCGCGTGCGCCCAGCAGAACCGGAGCCGCACGGAGCGAGCGGATCATGCGCTCCGCCACATCGGGGCCGAACGGGCAACGATGCAGGGCCACGTCGCGCAATACCTCGACGAAGATGCCGCCCAGGCCAAACATGGCGACGGGCCCAAACACCGGGTCGCGCTGGACGCCCAGGATGCACTCGACGCCACCGCGGAGCTGCTTGGCAACAAGGATGCCTTCAAGCCGAGCCGCCGGCACGGCAGCCCTCGCCCGGTCGAGCAAGGTGGCGAAGCCGGCCCGCACGGCGTCTGCACCGCGCACGCCCAGGATCACCCCGCCGATCTCCGACTTGTGGATGATGTCGGGCGAGAGGACCTTGAGCACGACGGGGTAGCCGAAACGCTCGGCCGCTTCCACCGCGGCGTCCGGAGTGGCGCAAGCAGCCTCGGGCGCAGCGGGGACACCGACTTGCGCGAGGATGCGCTTGGCGGCGGCCTCGGACGGGTTGGTAGGCGGCAAGTCCACGATGGGGACCGCCGGCGGCGGCAGGCCCGGGGTGTTCGCGAACGCCTCTCCGAACCGGCCCATGGCGTGGATGGCGACGGTGGCGCGGGTCGGGTCCTCGAATACGGTGAAGCCGTCCGCCTCGTATTCGCGGATGCGCTCCGTCGACGCCACGACCGACAGCACGAACAGCCGGTCCGGGTGCCGGGCCTTGGAGGCGTTCATCTGCTCGCGCAGCTTCGGCGCGATGCTGTCGGCCCCGCCGACCTGGGTGAAGAAGCCGAGCACCGAGGCGTAGCCGCCGTCCTCGATCATCGAATCGGTGAAGCGGCCGATCAGGCTCATGTCGTTGAACGCCTGCGCGGTGCAGTCCACGGGGTTGCGGGGCGCGGCGAAGGGCACCATGGCCTTGAGCCGCGCCTGAGCGTCCGTCGGCATCTCCGGCATCGGCAGGCCCAGCGCCGCGGCCGCATCCGAGATCAGCACGCCGGCGCCGCCGCTGATGGTGATGACGCCCAGCGTGTTGCGGGCCGGGTAGATGCGCCGGGTCGCCGTCGTCGCGATGTCCAGCATTTCCTCGGTCGTGCGGGCGCGGACGACGCCGAACTCCGCCAGCACGGCCTCGGTCACGGCGTCGTTCCCGGCGATGGACGCGGTGTGCGACTGCGCGGCGTATGCGCCGAGCGCGCTAGTGCCCACCTTCATCATTATGACCGGCTTGCGGGCGGCCCGCGCGGCGGCGAGGGCGGCAAGGAAACGGTCGGCCTCGTGAATGCCTTCGGCATAAGCGGCGATCACGTCGGTGTCGGGGTCCTCGGCCAGCCAGCCGATCACGTCGCCGATGGTCACGTCGCCCTCATTGCCGGTCGTGACGCAGATCGGCGTACCGATGTTGCGGTTGCGCGCGGTGGCGAACATGTGGGTGCCGTAGGCGCCGCTTTGGCTGGCGATGCCGATGCGGCCCGGCGGCGGCCAGCCATTCTCGAACGAGGAGGAGAAGATGGGATAGAAGCCGATATGCGCGTTGAACAGGCCGAGGCAGTTGGGGCCGAGCAGGCGCATGCCGTGCCGCCCCGCCGCCGCCAACATGCGGTCTTGCGCCAGGCGCCCCGCCTCGCTCATCTCGGCGAACCCGGCGGTGAACACGATGGCCGAGCGCACGCCGTGGGCGCCGAGGTCGTCCACCGCCTGCACCGCAAGCTCCGCCGGCACGGCGACGATGGCGGCGTCCGGCACGCTCGGCAGGTCGGCGATGCTGGCGTAGGCCGGAAGGCCCTGCACCTCCGCCCGGTTCGGGTTCACCGGCAGGATGGCGCCCGCGAACTTCTGCGACAGCATGTAGGAGATCGGCCGGCCACCGATGCGAGTGGGATCATTGCTCGCCCCGAGCACAGCGATGCTGCGGGGCCGCAACATGCTGTCCAGGCTGGAAAACCGGCCGCTCAAAGCGCCGCCGCCGTGCCCAGCAACGCCGTGCACTGGCTGGACAGCGTCCCGCCGTTGCCGTGCACGAGGGCGACATCGAGGTTCGTCACCTGCCGCTGCCCGGCGTCGCCACGCAGCTGGGTTACGGCTTCCAGGATTAGGAACATGCCGTACATGCCGGGATGCACGCAGGACAGCCCGCCGCCGTTGGTGTTGACCGCAAGCCGCCCGCCGGGCGCAATGGCGCCGCCCTGGACGAACTGGCCCCCCTCCCCCTTGGCGCAGAAGCCGAGGTCCTCCAGGAACAACAACGTGTTGATGGTAAAGGCGTCATACAGCATGGCCAGCCGCACGTCGGACGGCAAGACGCCCGCCATGGCGTAGGCACGCGGCCCGCTGTCAGTGGCGGCGGTGATCGTGAGATCCGGCATGGCCATCACGGCCCGGTGCCAGCCGGCCCCAGCCGCGCCCAGCAGGTAGGCTGGTGGATGCTTGAGGTCGCGGGCACGGTCAGCCCGAACCAGCACGCAGGCACCGCCGCCATCCGTCACCAGGCAGCAATCGGCAGTGGTGAGCGGGTCGCTCACCATGCGGGCGCCCAGCACGTCCTCGACCGAGAGCGGCCCGCGGGCGAAGGCGGCCGGGTTCAGGTTGGCCCAGGCACGAGCGGCCACTGCCACCTCCGCCAGCATGGCGCGGGTGGTGCCGAACTGGTGCATGTGCCGGCTGGCCGCCAGCGCATAGGCGGTGATGGGATGGCGCGGCTTGTACGGCGCCTCATGCGGCTGCGGCTCGCTCATGGAGACCAGGCGGCCGCCGGCTGTGCGCTGGTTGCTGCCGTAGCAGATCAGCGCCGCGTCGCATAGCCCGGCATCCAGCGCCAGCGCGGCGCTGAGCAGATGCGCCTCGAAGCTCGACCCGCCGACATTGGTGCCGTCGAAGTAGCGGGGGCGGAGGCCAAGATACTCGGCGACGGACAGCGTCGGGAAGGCGTGCGTGCTGGTCGCGGCGAACAGGCCGTCGATGTCGTGCAGGGCAAGCCCGGCGTCGGCGATGGCGGCCAGCGCGGCCTCCGCCATCAACTCGTTGGCGGTGCGCCCTGGCGCCTCGCCGCAGCCGGCCGAGCCGATGCCGACCACCGCCGCCCGGCCGCGGAGCGGGTGCGTCATGCCGGCTGCTCCGGTACAAAGACAACCAAGGGTGCGCCGTCCTGCTCGATGATGCGGGCGCGGACGCGGGTGCCGATGGGCACGGTTTCGATCCCGTCGATGCGGGTCATCATGCGCAGCCCCTCGTCGAGATCCACGAGCGCCAGGTTGTAGGACCCCTCCCGCGTGCGGTTCACCGTGATGGCATAGACGGTGGCAAGGCCGCTGGCTGCGACCCACTCTAGATCCTGCTCCCCAGTGCCGGGGATGGCGACGCGCGGGTAGAAGGTGTGAACGCCGGTGGAGCGGCTTCGCTGGATCATGAAGCGCCCGTCCCGCAAGTGGGCGCGGTACTCGGCCTCCGGCCCGGGACCGGTCATGCCCACACCAGACCACAGCCACCGCGGTTGGCTGCTTGAGATGCCGATGGCAGCGATGCCGCCGAAACCGATAAGGAACGGCTTCGGCCGGGGCGGATCAGGGTCAAGGTTGCGCCTCCCAACTGCTTGCCACGACCATGCCAGGGTTGATCTGGCCCTTCAACGGGGGGATGTGTTTGCTCCGGATCAGCCGAAGCCGAGGAAGCCCGGCGCGTCACGCAACGGCGGCGCGGCAGTGAGCGCCGCAATCTCGGGGGTCGGGCGGCTCGTACGGGGATCTCCGGCCAGCAGGCGCTCCATCATCGCGGCAACCGCCAGGACCTGGGCGTCTCCGCCGCGCCGGCCCACGATTTGCAAACCGAACGGCATGCCGTTGCGGTCCAGTCCAACCGGCAGCGACACCGCGGGATGGCCGACTATCGACACGGCGTAGGCCAGCGCCAGCCAATGAAAATACGTGCGGGTCGGCGCCCCGTCGATGCTGGCGGGAAACAGTTCCGACCAGGGCCGCGGGCTGATGGTGACGGCGGGCGAGAGGATGACATCGAAACCATCGAAGAAGTCCAGCCACCGGCGATACAGCACCGTCTGATGCCGCAACGCCCGAGCCACGTCGAGCGCACCCAGCCGCAGCCCGGCGGCAACATCCGCGTGCACGTTCGGGCCGACCGCGTCCGGCGTGTCCCGCACCCGGTCATGATGGCTTGCCAGCGCCGCGGCGGCACGCAGGGTTTCGAACGCCTCATTCGTGCCGGTGCAGTCGGGCGATGCTTCTTCGCAACGGCCGAAGATGTGGCGGAACAGCGCGGTCTTCTCGGCGAATACCTCAGCGATGTGCCGCTCGGTCGGCGCGATGCCGAAATCAGGCGTGAGCGCCACGCGCAACCTGGCCAGGTCCACGGAGGGAAGTGCTGTGAACTCCTCCGGTCGGCGCATCACGCGGCCCGCAACCGTGCAGGCCAGCGGGTCCCGCGCGTCGTCGGATGCCATGCAGGACAGCAGCAGGCACAGGTCAGGCACCGTGCGCGCCATTGGTCCCAGCACCGAAAGCGGGTTCCAGCCCAAAGGCCGCTTTTCACTCGGAACTAAACCCGGCGTGGGTCGGAAACCGACGATGCCGCAGAACGCGGCCGGATTGCGCAGCGAGCCGCCCATGTCGGACCCGGTAGCGAGCGGCACCATCCCGGTCGCCAACGCCGCCGCCGACCCGCCGGACGATCCGGCCGCTGAGCGCATGGGATCAAACGGGTTGCCCGTCGCGCCGTATACGGCATTCCGCGTGTTGGCCCCGGCGCCCCATTCCGGCGTGTTGGTCTTGCTCAGCACGATCGCGCCCGCCTGCCGGGCACCTTGCACGATCAGCTCGTCCTGCGCCGGCACATGGTCGCGGAACAGCGTGCTGCCATAGGTAGTACGAAGGCCCGCCACATCCTCCAGATCCTTGACGCCCAGAGGCAGGCCGTGCAGCGGCCCCATCGCATCACCGCGCATCGTGACGACGTCACAGGAGGCCGCGGCGGCGCGGGCACGGTCGAAGTCGCGGGCCACCATGGCGTTGACCGCGTGGTCGACGGCAAGGACGCGGCCGATGCAGCTCTCGGTCAGCTCGACGGAGGACAGATGTTTGCTGCCGATCAGGCGGCGGGCCTCCACGGCGTCGAGATCGCAAGGCTCGCTCAAGGTTCAGTCTCCACCGGGACATACGGGCAAAGGCATTGGCCGCATCACTTGCCCGGCCAAGGCAGCGAGCCTGGCATGATGTCCCGGCGTGGTCCAGTTGCAGAACCTGACGGCGGCCCCCAACAGCAGAGCGGGGAGGAGATCAACGCCCTGCCCTGCCGCCCCCAAACGCTGCCCGCTGAGCGGACACTGAAACCCGGCTGCGCGCCAGTCAGTTCAGGCCAAGTTCCCGGCGATACCGCTGAAAGCAGGCCGCGCCGCACTCCAACCGCATCAGCGCACCCTCAGCAATCGCCGGCGCAAGGTCGGGAGTTCCCGCCACCAGCGGATGAAGCGCTTCGGCATTCCACGCAGCCGAATGCTTCACGTCCAGCACGGAGTGCAGGTCAAAGTAGTGGCGTTCACTGGCCGGCACTCCCAACCGCTTCAAGCCAGACGCCACCAACGCCGCACGGCCCGGCGCGGTCTGCTCAATGACTCCCAACGCCCCCATGGAGTGGAAGGCGTACCGACGATTGGCTGCCAGCCCGGCCATCGTGTTGGCCAAGGCCAGGCTTTCCCACACCGTCGTTTCAACCTCCGGGGTCAAACCTAGACGGTGCGCCAGCGTTTCAAGCAGCGGGCCGTGCATGCCTTTGGGATTGCCGCGTCCCATTTCGTCCCAATAATTCCGGGCAACTTCCAGCTTGGGACGCTGCGGCATCCGCACTTGGGTCAGCGCCGCCAAATCCTCGAACCCGGCCTCGCCAGCGACTTCCTGAGTGAGAAACCAGCACATTTCCTCCCGCGTGGCGGTTTCAGCCAGCCATGGAAACAAAGGGTCGTGCTGACCTGGGCCGGTGCGGTCCAGCTCCTCGAACCAGGCTACAAATCCATCGGGTTCGCGCGGCGCCTGGGCAGCCCGCTCGGCGACCCCGGCACGCGCTTCCTCAAGCCAGACGCCTTCCTCAATCAGCAGCTTCGATTGCGCCTCGATGTCGGCCTGCCAATCCGTGCCGGGCAGCGCCGGAGCGAACCGGCGGTTGTTGAACGCCGCCAGCCGGCGGTGCCAATGGTCGTTGGCCGAAAGGGTAGGATGCAAGCTGCCGTCAGGCATATCGTTTCATTCCCATTTTTTCACTATCAGAACCACAGCGGCAATGCGGTCAGCGGTTGCATAGACACCGCCCTCCAGTTCCTCGCCGAACACGTCGGGATCAAGTTCCTCGTATGTCCAACTCGCTCCGGACCCGCCTATTTGGGCAGTTGCCGCCATCTTGAAGGGGTCGGTCCCGTTCACGATGGCGGCACCGGTGTACAGCAGCAGCGTGCCGCCCGGCGCCAGCCGATCCAGCGCAGCATCCAGGATCGCGAGCGACAGCCCGGCCCCGAGCGGCCCCCCGCCATGACGATAGGCCCGTGCGTCGGGATCGACGAGGTAGGGCGGGTTTGAGACGATCAGGTCGAATGACCCGGGAACAGCGGACAGCAGATTGCTGTCCACTGCCGCGATCTGCACCCCGGCCAGCGCCGCATTGATACGGGTCATCCTCAAAGCTGACGGATTGATGTCCACCGCCAAGACCTCCGCGTCCGGGTACGCCCGGGCCACCAAGATAGCACCGGGTCCGGCACCGCAGCCGATGTCCACAGCGCGACACACTGGAACACCCTTGTTGAGATGGGCCAGGATGGCGCGGGCAAACCGGTATGTGTCGGGTCCGAAGAAAACCGAGTCGCCCGCCGTAGTCGGGTAAGCGGAGTGCACGAACAGCAAGCCGTCCAGGCTGGAAAGCCGCACGGCGCTGCGAAGGCCGGCATCACTGGAAAGAAGCATACCGGCCTCCCGCATCAACACCAGGATTTCGGACGGGACCACCTCCTCTCGGAACGGACGGCTCCACCCGAACACGCCGGCCAAGTCTTGCGCCCAGGCCGAACCGGGCCGGGCGTTGACGCGGGCGTGGGTGGCCGGGGTGGGGGTGGTGAAGGCGTAACCCGTGGATTGCACGGTCCGCGCCATCTGCAGCAGCTTAGCTTCGGCGCCGTTTGGGCTGATTTCGTTCATTGACCAGGCAACGCCGCCTTGCCTCCGGAGTTGCCCGTCTATCTCGCGCCCAGCAACGGCCCGAGCACGTCCTCCACACCGGTGATCAGCATCTGCACGCCGATGCAGAACAGCATGAATGCCGAGAGCCGGGTCACGGTCTTGCTGCCGGTGCGGCCCAGCAGGTCGGACAGGCGGTCTGCATAGGCGTAGGTCAGCCAGATCGCCCCGGCCATCGCCACCGCCGCCAGGCCGGTGCCGGCGTGGAAACTGACCCAAGCCTGACCCGTCCCGGGGTGCCCGGCTCCCAGCGCGACAGCCACGGCAATCGTGCCAGGCCCAGTGGTGAACGGCAGCGTCAGCGGGAAGAACGCCACGTCGTCCGCAACCGCCGGACCGGCATCGGCTGCCTGCTCCTCTTTGCGGCCTTCGCGCTTTTCGGGAGCGCCCAGCAGTTCCCAAGCGAACAGCGCCAGCACGATGCCGCCGGCGATCCGCAGCGCGGCGATGGTGACGCCGAACAGCGCCAGCACATAGGACCCGGCCCATAACGCCACCAGCATCACCAGCAACGAGTACAGCCCGACCCGGCGGGCCAGCTTGACGCGCTCCCCATGAGTGCGATCGGCAGTGGCCTCCCGGAAGATGAACGCGCCGGCGATGGGATTGACGATGCTGAACAGCGCAGGGAACGCGAGCAGGAGTGCTGCGACCACCGCGCTAGGCCCGCGGCTTGCGGCGGATCGGCAGGTTGGTGCGGTAGGCCACGCGCTTCAGCGCGAACGCACTCTCCACGCCGTGCACGCCGGGGATGCGGGTCAGGCGGGTGCGCAGGAACTCCTCGTAAGCGCCAAGATCAGGGGCGACGACCCGCAGCAGGTAGTCGCTGGCGCCCGACATGACGTAGCACTCCATGATCTCCGGCAGGTCGGCGATGGCCTTCTCGAACGCTGCCAGGTGATCCTCGGTCTGGGCGGAGAGCCTGACGGAAACAAAGACGTTCACCGGCAGCCCGACCCGATCCTGATCCAGCAGCGCCACGTAGCGATGGATGATGCCGCCCTCCTCCAGCAGCTTCTGCCGCCGATGCGCCGGGCTTGGCGACAGTCCGGCGGCGTCGGCGATTTCGTTGCTGGTCGCGCGGCCGTCCCGCTGCAGGTGGTCCAGGATGGCAAGGTCGATCCGGTCCAGGCGCATGTTGGTGGGCAATCCTGCTATATTGCAGTGCAGCATTGGCAGGTACTGCCAATTTCTGGCCCGTGATACCGCAACTATGGCAGCACCCGCTACCTATTTCCGGTCTATGCTACACCGTGCCTTCAACGCTCCGGCGTGTTCGGCTTTCCTGGGAGACCTCTCATGGACATCGGTTTTGCTGCCACGACAACGCTCGACAGCCGCTATGCCGACCTGGACCGGCCGACGCTGCTGACCGGCACGCAGGCGCTGGTGCGCGTGCTGCTGGAGCAGGCGCGGCTGGACCGTGCGGCCGGGTTGCGGACCGCCGGCCTGGTTTCGGGCTACCGTGGATCGCCGCTGGGCGGCCTGGATCGGGAGCTGTGGCACAAGGAGAAGCTGCTGACGGAGCAAGACATCCGGTTCCAGCCGGGGCTGAACGAGGACTTGGCTGCGACGATGCTGTGGGGCAGCCAACAGATCGACACCTTCCCCGGCAAGCGCGTCGATGGCGTGTTCGGCATGTGGTACGGCAAGGGACCTGGCGTGGACCGCAGCGCCGACGCGCTCCGCTGCGCCAACATGATCGGCACGGCGCGGCTCGGCGGCGTTCTGGCCGTGTCGGGCGACGACCACGCGGCGCACTCCTCGGTGTTCCCGCACCAGACGGACGGCATCTTCGAGAGCGTGCAGATCCCGGTGCTGCAGCCCGCCGATGTCGGCGAGATCCTGGATTACGGCCTCGCCGGCATCGCCATGTCGCGCTACGCCGGGCTGTGGGTTGCGCTGAAAACGATTGCGGAAACGGCGGAGCAGTCTGCGGTCGTGACCGTCCCGAGCGGGCGACAATTCGTCACCCCTGACCGTCCGCTGCCGCCGCACGGCCTCAACCTGGATGCGCGACTTCCCTGGCCGGCCGAGCGCGCCGAGCTTGAGCGCCGCATGGTAGAGGAGCGGCTGCCGGCGGCGCGGGCCTGGGCGCGGGCGAACCGGCTGGACCGGCTGATGCACGGGCGGGCGGAGGCGGCCATCGGCCTTGTGACGGTCGGCAAGGCGCACCATGACGCGATGCACGCGCTGCGCCGTCTGGGCCTCGACCGGCATCCCGACATCGCGGTTTACAAGGTGGCGCTGTCCTGGCCGCTGGAAACCGAAGGGGTGCGGGAGTTCGCCCGCGGCAAGCGCGCCATCCTGGTCGTCGAGGAAAAGCGGTCGAATGTCGAGGAGCAACTCCGGTCGGCGCTCTATGATCTCGCCGAGCGGCCCAGCATCGAAGGCAAGCTCGACCGGGATGGCGTGCCGCTTCTGCCGGGAACGATGGAGTTGTCGCCGGAGCTGACGATGGCGGCGCTTGCTCGCGTGCTCCCTCGATGCGGGATAGATCTCGATGCGCCAGTAGCGGCCGCGGTCCCTGTCCGCGCGCCCGGCCTGCTGGCGCGCGCCCCGACGTTCTGCGCCGGGTGTCCGCACGGCACCAGCACGCGCCTGCCGGACGGCAGTTTCGGCATGGCGGGGATCGGTTGTCACACCATGGCGCTGACCACGTCGGAGGGGACCAAGACGTTCAGCCAGATGGGCGGCGAGGGCGCACCATGGGTCGGCCTCGCGCCGTTCACCGAGGTGCCGCACATGTTTGCCAACATGGGGGACGGCACCTACCAGCACTCCGGCCTCCTGGCGATCCGCCAGGCCGTCGCGGCCGGCGCGCCGATTACCTATAAGATCCTGTTCAACGACGCTGTGGCGATGACGGGCGGCCAGCCGGCAGAAGGCGGGCCGACAGTGCTTAGGATCGCCCAGCAATTGGCAGCGGAAGGCGTCGGCCTGATTGCCGTGGTCGCCGACGAGCCGGCCCGGCTTCCCGCCGCGGCCAACTTGCCGTCGGGCACGCTGCGCCACGGGCGTGATGACCTCGACGCGGTGCAGCGGCGGATGCGCGAGTACCCCGGCGTCAGCGCGATCATCTACGACCAGGTCTGCGCCACCGAGAAGCGCCGCCGCCGCAAGCGCGGCAAGCTGGCGGCGGCTGAAACCCGCGTCGTGATCAACGAACAGGTCTGCGAGAACTGCGGCGACTGCACGGCGCAGTCACATTGCATCGCCATCGAGCCGGTCGAAACCGAGCACGGCCGCAAGCGCCGCATCAGCCCGACAAGCTGCAACACCGACCTGTCCTGCCTCAAGGGCTTCTGCCCGAGTTTCGTCACCACGAAGTCCGATGCGCCACACGCCAAGGACAGCGACCCGGCCGCCCTATGGGCCGCACGCGAGGCGGCGCTGGCCGCGGGCCTGCCCGAGCCGACGCTGGCGGACGCCGCGTCGCCTTGGCGCGGCCTGTTCGCCGGCATCGGCGGCGGCGGGATCGTGACCTGTGGCGCCATCGTCGCGATGGCGGCGCACCTGGAGGGGCGCCAGGTCAGCACGCTGGACTTCACCGGGCTTGCACAGAAGAACGGCGCAGTCGTGTCACACGTGCAGATCGCCGAGGCCGGGCTGGATGTCGTGCGCATCCCGCGCGGCACGGCGGACCTGCTGCTGGCGGCGGACCTGGCGGTGAGCGCCGGACCGGACGTGCTGGGACGCTGCGCCCCAGGTGCGGCGGTGATCGGCAACCTCGACCTGCAAGCGGGCGCGGCCTTCATGGGCGACCGCGACGTGCGGGTGGATGCCGGGCTGCACCGCCGGGCGATCGGCCGGGCCACGTCCGCCGAGCGGTCGCGCTTCCTGCGCGGCAGCGCGCTGTCGGAACGGCTGTTCGGCAACGCGCAAGCGATGAACACGCTGCTGCTGGGCATCGCGTGGCAGCAAGGATTGCTGCCGGTCGGCATCGGCGCGCTTTTGCGGGCCATGGAACTCAACGGCACCGCCGTCGCCCTGAATCGCCGGGCGTTCCTGTGGGGCCGCATCCTAGCGGTCCAGCCGGCGCTGGCCGATAAGATTTTGGCAGACGCGGCGTCGCTGCCGGACACGCTGGAGGCGTTGGTCACGCGCCGAGAGGGCGAGCTGGTGGATTATCAAGGCCCAGCCCTCGCGGTGCGGTATCGCGCCCTGGTGGACGCGGCCCAAGCGCGCGAGGCGGCGCTGGCTGGCAAGGCCGGAGCGATGACCCGTGCCGTGGCCGAGGGGTTCTTTCGCGTGCTCGCCTACAAGGACGAGTACGAAGTGGCCCGGCTGCACGCCGCCGCCACGTACGGGGACGAACCGGTGTTCCACATGGCGCCGCCGCTGCTCAGCCGGCTCGATCCCGCAACTGGGCGTCGGCGCAAGATCAGAATCCCCGGTCGCGTCGCCCTGCCGCTGTTCCGCCTGCTGCGCCACGGCAAAACGCTGCGCGGCAGCGTGTTCGACCCGTTCGGCTGGCAGCGCGACCGCCGGATGGAGCGCACGCTGGCCGACGAGTACGAGCAAGACCTGCATCATGCGCTCGACCGCGTGCGCCCGGACACGCTGGCGGACGCCGTGTCGCTCGCGGCGTTGCCGCAGGATATCCGCGGCTTCGGGCCGGTGAAGGCGGCCAGCTTGGAGGCTGCGCGCCCGAAGCGGGAAGCGTTGCTGCGCCGCCTTCATGCGCCCACGTCCGTGGCGCCGGGCGTGGCCGCTGAGTAGCGGAGGCGCCCATCTTGCGCAAAATAACGAAAGGAAGCGTCCCATGCTCGACCACACCGATCCCAACGCGCTGATCGTTGACGCCGCGCGCCGCTTCGCGCAGGAGCGCCTGGCCCCGCACGCCGCGGCCCGCGAGCAGGCCGGGCGGATCGAGCCGGAGATCATCCGGGAACTGGGCGAGATGGGCTTCCTCGGCGCCACCAACAGCGCCGAGTGGGGCGGGAGCGAGATCGGCTATGCGGCCTATGCCCAGGTCGTCGAGGAGATCGCGGCCGGAGACGGCTCGGTGTCCACCTTGGTCAGCGTGCACAACGCGCCGACCTGCGAAATCCTGGAGAAGTTCGCCACCCCGGCGCAGAAGGAGCGCTGGCTGCGCCCGATGGCCAGCGGCGAGGCGGTCGGCAGCTTTGCGCTGACTGAATCCGCCGCTGGATCAGACGCTTCGGCCATCCACACGCGGGCGGTGCGGACCAACAGCGGCTACGTGGTCAACGGGTCGAAGCAGTTCATCTCCAACGCGTCCTATGGCAAGACGACCATCCTGTTCGCCGTGACCGACCCGGCCGCCGGCAAGAAGGGCATCTCGGCCTTCGTGGTCGCCAACGACACGCCGGGCTTCTCCGTGGCGCGGGTGGAGCACAAGCTGGGGCAGAAGGCGTCGGATAGCTGCGCGCTGGCGTTCGACGACATGCTGGTGAGCGATGGCCAGCGCATCGGCGAGGAGGGCCAGGGCCTCAAGATCGCGCTCAGCACCTTGGAAAGCGGGCGCATCGGCATCGCGGCGCAGAGCGTCGGCATGGCGCGGGCGGCGTTGGACTACGCCATCGGCTACGCCAAGGAGCGCAAGCAGTTTGGCCGTCCGATCATCGAGCATCAGGGCGTGGGCTTCCGCCTTGTCGAGGCGAAGACCAAGCTCGCGGCGGCGCGGGAACTGACCTTGCGCGCCGCCCGGCTGAAGGACGCCGGGCAGCCGGCGCTGGAGGCGGCGGCGATGGCCAAGCTGTTTGCCTCGGAGGCGGCGGAGAGCATCTGTTCCGCCGCGATCCAGACCCTGGGCGGTTACGGCTACTTGGCGGACTATCCGGTCGAGCGCATCTACCGCGATGTCCGGGTGTGCCAAATCTACGAGGGCACCTCGGACGTGCAGAAGATCATCCTGCAACGCATGCTTTGAGAGCAATGAGACCGGCTTGGGGCAGACGTCTCCTCGCCCTCGCGAGTGCTTCCCTGCTTCAGGTTGGCCTTGCATCCGCCGGACCGGCTCAAGGGGGCTGTGCCCCGCAGAAGCGGGCCGAGCTGCCGGTGCGGTTGCGGGACGGCTTCGCCTTCGTGCCTGCCAACATTGGCGACACGCCCGTTACGCTGCTGCTCGACACCGGCGCACAGGGGATGCTGCTGATGCCGGGCATCGTCGAGGCGCTTCGCCTGCCGGTTGATCCCCATGCCGGCACGCGCATGCTTGGAACCGGCGGCGTCCGGAACGCCCCGAACGTGACGCTCCGCGGCTTGAGGGTTGGCGGCGTGGCTCTGGCGGACGGCAGCGTGCCGGTCGCGGTGCTGCCCGGCGTGCCGCAAACCGAGCCGCCGCTCGCCGGGCTGCTGGGTGGCCAGTTCCTCGGGACATACAACCTTGACCTCGACGTGCCGCATGGGCGCATGGCGCTCTACGACGCCCTGAGCTGCGCCCTGCCGCCATTCTCTCCGCCCTATAGCACCTTGCCTTTGATCTTTTCGCCGGAGGGCGACGCCTTCGTCGCGGTTCGAATCAACGGCGAGAGCCTGTTGGCGCTGGTTGACACGGGATCACGCGCATCGATCATCACGGAACAGGCAGCCGAGCGGCTAGGACTTGGCGGTCTCGGCTCCGCCAACCTCGCCCGTGGGGTGGACGGGTCAACCCTGCCGATCCGGCATTTGCGAGTGCGTACGCTGCAGGTCGGCGCAGACGTGACGGCCGATGCGCCGATCAGCGTATCGCCCCTGCTGCTGGGCCGGGGCGACATGCTGCTCGGGCTGGATTACCTCGGGCGGCACCGGGTCTGGATATCGTATCGCACCGGCCGCGTCCTCATCCAATAAGTCCGGCGTTAGGCCGACCGTGCAAGGTCGAAGCTTGTCACGGACCGGGTGCCCGTGTCATCGGCCGACCATGCGAACTCCGGCCGTTGCTGTGCCGGACGCTCAGGCGCGCGCATCCAGTAGCCGGAACCGCGAATGCTTTGGATCAGCACGCCGCCGTCGACGTCCAAAGGCAGTTTCTGCCGCAGGTTGAAGACGAGCTGGTCCACGCTGCGGTCCTCCGGCCGCCATGGGCGGCGCAGCGCCGCCGCCGATAGCCTGTCGCGCGTCACCGCGTTGCCGCCCGCGCGGGCAAAGGTTTCCAAAGCCGTAAACTCCGCCGACGTGAGATTGATCCGCTTCCCATCCGGCATGTGGACGCTGCGGTTCTGCAAGTTGATGCGGATGGGTCCAACGGCCAGCACGGCCTCGGCGCTTGGCAGCGCAAAATGGTTTTTCCGGACATTGACCCGGCGATGCACTGCGCGGACCCGCGCAATCATGTCACGCAGCGTTGGCGGCTTTGCCAAGTAGTCGTCAGCCCCGAGCTCAAGGCTGGCAACCCGCGCCGCTTCGTCCTCGATGCCGGCCAGCACAATCACGCCGCAATTCCTTGGTTCCACAAGGTGCCCTACCAAGGTGACGCTATCGATATCGGGCAGGCCCAAACCGACAAGCACGATGTCCGGCAACAGCCGCGCGCTGAGCGCCAGCCCTGTTGTGCTGTCCCGCGCCCACACGACCTGGATGCCGGCCTCCTCAAGCCCAGACACCAGGGTGCGAACGGTGGACACGTCGGACTCGATCAACAGAACCTTCGGATCGACCAAGGAGCCTTCTGCAGCCAGCGTCACTGTGCCCATCACCAACATCTCCGTTTCGATATGTTACGGAAACGATATCACGGAAACGTGTGCATGCCAGCAAAATTTGACTGGAAAGGCGTTAAAAGTTTGTTGTTTTCAACTCAGAGTTACAATCCCACAACATTAACGGATTGGAGGGTGAACCAGATCCGAATTAACGTTGGCGAGGGAATCGCACCATCCGGCCCAGGCTTTCGTCAAACAGCGCGTAGCTCGGCGCGATCAGCGCTTCCCGCAGCGTGAGCACCCGAGCCGTGCCGAACAGTTCCTCGCAGGCCTCGTGGCAGGCGCGCAGGCGATAGTTCGGCACACGCGGAACAAGGTGGTGCACGTGATGGTAGCCGATATTGCCGCTGAACCAGCACAGCACGGATGGCAACTTCAAGAACGAGCTGCCGCGGATCGCGGCGGCAATGGCGCTCCAGTCCGAGTTATGCGTCCAGTGGGCCTCCTCAAAGCGATGCTGGATGCTGAACAGCCACACCCCGATGATGGCCGCGACCGCGATCACCGGGAGCTGGATGACCAGCACGGGCCAAAGGCCGAGGGGCAGGATCATCGCAACCAGGACCGCCGCGATCAGCGCGTTGGTCAGGTAAACCGCCCGCCGCTCACTCGCCCAAGCGCGCGGCGTCTCGAACGGCACGCGGTACAGCACCAGGAACACGACTGGCGGGATAATCAGATGGGCGATCAACGGGTGCCGCACGGTGCGGGCCATCCATCGCCTTGACGGCGACATGGCTTCGTATTCCTGCACGGTCAGGCACGTCGAGTAGATGTCGCTCGTCATGTCGCGCCGGTCGAGGTTGTTCCAGCTCGCATGGTGCTGCGCGTGGTGCCGGCGCCAGTTGGTGAACGGCGTCAGCGTCACCAGGCTACACAGCACGCCGACCACGAAGTTGGCCCGGCGCGACCGGAAGAACGCCCCGTGCCCGCAATCGTGCTGGATGATGAACAGCCGCACCACCAGCCCGGCGGCTGGCAGCACGAGCGCAAGGCTGAGCCAGGGCGAGATGTGATAAGCGACATACATCATCGCCAGCACCGCCAGATAGGCAGCGCCGGTTGAGGCGAACTGCCATACGCTGTGCGCCAGGACCGGCGACTGGAACGTGGCGGCCTGGCGCAGCAGCGACCGCCCGGGCACTCGGGACGCCCTGCCGTCCGGCAACGGATCGGCAGGCGTCGAGGGAAATGGCGCCGCATGAGACGCAGGTAACATGGAGAGGATTCCTTGAAGGGCGGCGACCCGACGGGCAAGCGACGGACCACCGTCGCAGGAGTGCATCACTGGCCCCGCAGTATGCAATCCGATCTGGGTGCGCCGCCGGGGAATTCAGTCCTTATCAAGACAAGTTCAATAACAACGACTTGAGATAGGCGCTTTCCGGCAGCCCAGGGTGGACGGGGTGGTCGGGGCCGGCCGCACCCGTATGGACGATACGCGCGTCCCGCTTGGCCCGCAGGACGGCCGAACTCACCTGGGCGGCGAACAGGTCCAGCGGCGCATGATGGCTGCATGACGCCACGAACAGGAAGCCGCCGGGCCGGACCAGCGGCGCCGCGAGCCGGGTCATGCGGTGGTAGGCGCGCAGCCCGGCATCTTGGTCCTTGCGCGACTTGGCAAAGGCTGGCGGGTCGCAGACGACGATGTCGAACCGTTCGCCGTCCGCCGCCAGCGCCGCCATCACATCGAAAGCATCGCCGCGCCGTGCCGAGACCCGGCCGCCCAACCCGTTCGCCTCGGCCGCCCGCAGCGCAAGGTCCAGCGCGGGCTGGCTGCTGTCCACGAGGAGAACCGCCGCGGCGCCGCCGGCGGCGGCCCGCAGCCCGAACGCCCCCGTGTGGCAGAACACGTCCAGTACGCGAGCGCCGGCGGCGAGGGAGGCGACCTGGTCCCGGTTGGGCCGCTGATCGAAGAAAAAGCCGGTCTTCTGACCCGATAGCGGGTTGACCGGAAAGCGCACGCCGCCCTCCTCCGCCGCCGCCTCGGCATCCGTTCCATGCAGCAGGCCCACCTCCTGCGGCAGTTCTTCCTGCAAGCGCGCGGCGCTGTCATTGCGCGCCACGATTGCGCGGAGCGGCAGCAGGCCCAGCAGCGCCGCGACGACCTCCGGCAGTAAACGGTCCATGCCGGCGGTGTTGGCCTGCACTACGGCCACATCGCCGAAGCGGTCCACGACCAGCCCGGGCAGGCGGTCGGCCTCGGCGTGCACCAGGCGGTGCTGCGTCCCCGGCGCAACCCGGGCGCGGAACGCGGCGGCATCCGCGATCCGCGCCCGGACCCAGGCCGCGTCGATAACGGTGTCGGGATCGCGGTCGAGCAGCCGGGCGGCAATCAGGCTGTGCGGGTTGAACATGAAAGTGCCGTAGCGCCAGCCGCCATCGCCCTCAATGCGGACCGGCATGCCAGCGGGCCAGGCCCGGTGTTCCGGCGTGGTGGCGATC
>CAXTUQ010000013.1:0-24666 GCA_964247405.1 uncultured Acetobacteraceae bacterium | reverse complement strand
TTGCCGGGGAACTCCGTGGTGATCGCCCGCTCGCCGGGGCCGCCGGGCAGCGGCAGCATCGCGGTGGCGTCGGCCAGGGCGCGGCGGCCGGTCAGGGCCGCCAGGGCGACGCCGCCCAGGAAGGCCCGCCGCCTGGCGGTGGCGGCCATGGCGCATGTCGGCATCGTTGCTTTTCCTACGTCGTCACTGGTGCTGGACACAGTACTTGGAGTCACGCAAGACTTGGAACCATGCAAGCCTGTGCGCGTGGACATGGGCGGCGGCAGGGCGAAACCACTGGCGAACAATCCTTCAGCATGACCGAACGCCCCGACTATGGGCTGCATCGGCTTTGCAAGCCATCACAAGGTTCTACTCGATCCGGTTGCGGACGCCGATCAACATGGGCGTCAACGTCGTGCGCCTGGAGCACCCCCTTGGCAGCGTCCAGGCCGCTCGTGGTAGCCTTCATGGCGGACGGCTCTTTCTGCTCGCGCGCAACAGCCGCTCACTTGGCCATGCATGACGTCGATGATGAACCCTGATGCGCCCGGCGAGACGCGCGCAAAACACCCAAGGACGAGGTAGGCCATTGTCCCTCCCGCCAGCAGCAAAGGCTGAGGACGCCCGGCTGTCAGCCTCGCCGGGGGGTGATGCACGTCGAAACCCCTTCGCATCCCGGCATGTCATGCTGCTGGCCGCCCATCCCGACGACGAGGTGATCGGGGCGGGCGGGCAGTATGCCGCAATGGGTCGGCTTGAGCTTGTGCACCTGACCGACGGCGCGTCGTCCCACAAGACGGCTTGGAAGCGGGGATGGCTGAGCCGTGGCCGGTATGCCGCAGGCCGCTTGAGGGAGTCGATGAGGGCGGCCTCGCTCAGCGGAGTGGCCGCCTCCGCGACCGGCCTGGGCGCCCGCGACGGCGGCGCGTCGCTCAGCCTCCTTGCCGCCGTGGACAAGCTCGTGCGCCTGCTGCGCGCGAGCCGCCCCGATCTCGTCCTGACGCATGCCTATGAGGGCGGGCATCCCGACCACGACGCGGCGGCATTCGTGGCAAAGGCGGCATGCGCCCGCGTGCCCGGGGTCCAATTGTGGGAAATGACGGGGTACCACGCGGCGGCGGCGAGCGAGGAGCCGAACGTCACAGGCTCGGTCGGGACCGTCGCGATCGAGACCGGGCGGTTCCTGGCGCCTGCGGCCCCGGTGGTCCCGCCGGAAATCGCCATCGCCCTGGATGCGCAGGCGTCTCAGCTCAAGCGGCGCATGCTCGACTGCTTCGCGTCCCAGCGTCATGTGCTGGCGATGATCGCCCCGGACCTCTCGGCGGAGCGGTTCCGGCCGGCGCCTCCTTACGATTTTCGCGTGCCGCCCCACGCCGGAGTGCTTCTCTACGAGGCGCAGGAGTGGGTCCGCTGCAACGGCGCGCAGTGGCGCGCCCTTGCGGACGAGGCGAGCCAAAAACTCGCGAAATAGTGCCCGGCCCCAAGAAGGTTGAGGCGGGACATCGAGCGAGGAGAGCGCTTGTGCCTTGGATTTCTAGCCAACGAGCAGGGAGCGCACGGGACAACCGCCAAGGCGCCGGCGATGCCGGTGGGCGGAAGGCTCGGCGCGCGGCTTGGGCCTTGGGGTGGCGGGGCGCCGTCTGCGCTTTGGCCGCCGGGGCCTTGCTCAGCTCCGCCGCCGGGGACGCCACGGCGCGCGGCGCGTGCGCGCGCCCGGAGGACCTCAACGCGCTGCAAGGCGTCAACCTGCCGCAGTTGAGCTTTGACGACAAAGCGATCCCGGGAAGGCTTGGGACCAACTACCAGGTCCCATCCAGCAGGTCGGTCGCCTACTACGCCGGCAAGGGCATGAACCTGATCCGGATCGGGTTCCTTTGGGAGCGTCTCCAACCCACCCTCGGCGGTCCGCTGGACCCGGCTTACCTGGCGCAGCTCATGTCCGTCACGCGCCAGGCCAACCGCCGCGGGGCCGCCGTGCTTCTCGACGTGCATAATTTCGGACGCTATCGCCGCGAGCCGCTGGGCAGTCCGAAGGTGCCCATCCAGGCCTTCGCCGATCTCTGGTCTCGACTGGCGAAGACGTTCGCCGACGGCCGCGTGATGTTCGGGCTGATGAACGAGCCGCACGACCAATCGGCGGCGGACTGGCGAAGCGCCGCCGATGCCGCGGTGACGGCCATCCGGAAAACCGGGGCGAAGAACGCGATCTTCATCATGGGCGCCGACTGGGGAAACCCACGGAGCTGGATGAGCCGCAATGCGGCCCTGATGTCGGGGATCAAGGACACGAACTTCGTTTACGAGTTCCACCAGTACCTCGACGCCGATGGCGGCGGCACGGGCCCGCTCTGCCAGGATGCGGCCCATTCCGTCGCCCTTCTCACCGAAACCACCGACTGGCTGCGCAGGACCGGTGCGCATGGCTTTATCGGGGAGATCGGCATCGGCGCCAACGCCCAGTGCCAGGCGTCCCTGAGCGCTGTCCTGAGCTACCTGCAGGCCAACCGGGATGTCTGGCTGGGGTGGGCCTACTGGGCCGGCGGCCAGGGCTGGGGCGACTACTTCACCTCGCTGGAGCCCAAGGGGGGGCTCGGCTCGCAAACAGACGCTCCGCAGATGGCCGTCCTCGAAAAGTTCCTGCCGTGCCGGGACGACGGCGACGCGCGCGCGCCGTCCCTGTCGCCAGCTCGCTCCGGCCGGTAGCCGTCCCGTCCGCTCCGGCCTAAAGCGCCGCTGCTGGACCCTCCGCAGGTTCGCAAGCACCGTACGCTCCCTCCTCGCGGCAGCGAGGAAGGTAGATCCTGAACGTCGTGCCCAAGCCAGGCTCCGAATCAACGTGCACGTGGCCGTTGGATCGCTTGATGAAGTCATCCAGCATCGAAAGGCCCAACCCAGTGCCTTGCCCGGTCGGCTTCGTGGTGAAGAACGGGTCGAAAGCCTTGGCGACCACCTCTGGCCCCATGCCAAAACCGGTGTCCGTGACGGCGATGGCGACATACTGGCCGGCCCGCACGGTGCCATGTGCCTCGGCATCTGCCGCGTCGAACTGGGCGTTCGCGGTTTCGACCCTGAGCCGCCCGCCGTTCGGCATGGCGTCGCGCGCATTGATCGCGAGGTTCAGGATGGCGTTCTCAAGCTGGTTGGGGTCGCACAGCGCCGGCCAAAGCGCCCCGGCGAGCGCCATCTCCAGGCTGACCGCCGGTTCCAGGGCGCGCCGCAGCAGGTCCTCCATCCCGGACAGCAGCCGATTCGCCTCGACCCGCTTGGGACCCGGCGGCTGGGGGCGCGCAAACGTCAGCAGCCGCTGCGTGAGCGCCGCCGCACGCTCGGCCGACGCCGCGGCCAGGGCCGTGTAGCGTTCCAGCCCATCAGAGCGCCCGGCGGCGATCCGGCGCTGCAGCAGTTCCAGGTTGCCGATGATCCCGGTCAGGAGGTTGTTGAAGTCGTGCGCGATGCCGCCGGTCAACTGGCCGACCGCCTGCATCTTCCGCGACTGCCGCAACTGGTCTTCCGCATGCGCCAGCGCCTCCGCCGCCGCCTTTTCTGCCGTGACGGGCCGCCCGCTGGCGAGAACCAGCCCGTCCTCGGGCGAAACCGCCCAGGCGACCCAGCGGGCGGAGCCGTCCTTGTGCCGCAGGCGGCTTTCGCAGCGTGATGGGTCGCCGGGCCGGCTTGCGCCGAACGCGGCAGCGCTCGCGAGATGGTCCTTCGGGTCAACGAAGTCGAGATGGTTCCGCCCCAGGAGATCAGCCGGCTGCCAGCCCAGGAGCCGGATCCAGGCCGGGTTGGCCGCACGGATGACGCCCTGCCGGTCGCAAACCAGGAGCAAGTCCTGCGAGCAGCGCCACAAGGGGTCGAACAGCGCCGTCGTGCGGTCGGACCCGGTCAGCACGCCCGTGGCGGACTCGAAATCCCAGGCGGCGTCCGCCGCATCCATGGCCCGGCGCAGCGGGAAACGGCTGAGTTCGATCTTGCTGATCCGTTTGGCGTTGCGGCGCACCGCCTCCCTTGTGTTAGAAGGCAAGGCGTTCCAGCAAAACAGACCGGTCATCGTACCCTCGCCCACAGCATCGTCCCGACAATCAACTTATCGTGATAATACCTTGGGGGTGTCGATGTTCAATACAGTTAACGCGGTCCTGACAAAACATGATGCCCGTTGGGTCAGTCCGCCATTCCGTCCGTGCCGGCGCCGCAGATGACGGCGCACACCCGCTCACCCGGCACTGGCCGATAGGCGCCCGTGAGCAGGGCGGCCACCGCGGCGGCGCCGCCCAACTCCGATGCCACGCCATGCTCGAACCAAAGCCAGGCGGCGGCCTGCTGCATCGCCGGGTCGGAGACGAGCACGACCTGCTCGACATGGCGCTGGACGATGCCGAAGTTGAGCGGGTCGGTGCTGCGCGGCGCCAAGGAGCTGGCGGCGGTCTCGATCCGGTCCAGCAGCGCCGGGCGCCCGGTTTCCAGGCTGCGCAGCAGGGTGGGCGCGCCTTCCGGCTCGACGCCGACGATGCGGATGCCGGGCTTGATGGCGCGGGCGGCCGTGGCGATGCCGCTGATCAGCCCGCCGCCGCCGACTGCGACCAGCAGGGTGTCTACGTCCGGCGCGGCATCGAGGATCTCGGTCGCGACTGTTCCTTGCCCGGCAATCACCATCGGATCGGCGAAGGGGTGGATGTAGGCCAGGTCCTGCCGCGCGGCGCGGCGCAGCGCTGCCGCGTGGCTGTCGTCCCAAACCGTCCCCTCGACCACGACCTCGGCGCCCCAGGCCCGCAGCTTGCGCCGCTTCGCCTCGGGCGCGGTGACAGGGAGGTAGATCGTTGCGGGCACCCCGGCGATCCACCCGGCATAGGCCACTGCCAGCCCGTGATTGCCTCCAGACGCGGTGATCACGCCCCGCGCCAGCGCCGTGGGCGGCAAGGACAGGAGCGTGTTGCAGGCGCCCCGCGCCTTGAAGGAGCCGGTGACTTGCAGTGATTCGAGCTTGAGCACGAGCTGCGCCGCCGTGGTGGCGTGCCCGCGTGCCGGCGCCGCCTCCAGCAACGGGGTGCGGCGCACCCGGCCGCTGATCCGCTCCGCCGCGCGGCGCACGTCGTCAATTGTGGGCACAGCGCCCGCCTGCTCGTTCCCCGCCTGATCATCCCCTGCCTGCCCGTCCATGGACTGCCTCAGATCTGCTCGGTGTCCAGAGCATACCCCGCGGCGCGCACGGTGCGAACCACGTCCAGCTCGCCTTCCCCGTTGATGCTCTTGCGCAGGCGCCGGATGTGCACATCCACCGTTCGCGGCTCGACATGGATGTCCGGTCCCCATACCGAGTTCAGCAGCTCCTCCCGCGAGAAGACCCGGCGCGGGTGCTGCATCAGGAACTCCAACAGCCGGAACTCGGTCGGCCCCAGGTGGATCGCCCGGCCGTTGCGGTGCACGCGGTGGGCGGTGAGGTCCATGGTGATGTCGTGGAACACGTGCTGGCCCCGTACCGGCACGGCCCCGGCCCGGCGCAGCAGCGCCCGCATCCGGGCCAGCAGCGCATCCATGTTGAACGGCTTGGTGATGTAGTCGTCGGCGCCGGTGTTCAGCCCGCGCACCGCGTCCTGGTCCTCCGTCCGCGCCGTCACCATGATGACCGGCAGGTCGCGGGTGGCCGGGCGGCGGCGGATCTGCCGGCACACCTCGATGCCCGACATGACCGGCAGCATCCAGTCCAGCAGCACGATGTCGGGCGCCGCCTCCGAGATGCGGGTCAGCGCCTCCTGCCCATCGACCGCTTCCTCGACGCGGAAGCCCTGCTTTTCCAGGTTGTAGCGCAGCATGGTCGCCAACGCCGCCTCGTCCTCCACGACCAGGACATAAGGCTTGGATGGGCTGGCCGGCGCGGGCAGCATCAGACGGGGTCCACGTCGTCGGGCAGCCGGACGACGGCGTAGGCCGACCCGTCGCTTTTCGGCCGCTCCTCCCGCAGCGGCTCGCCGGTGACGGCGTAGTGCACGTGCTCGGCGATGTTGGTGGCGTGGTCGCCGATCCGCTCCAGGTTCTTGGCGATGAACAGCAGGTGCGTGCAGGGCGTGATGTTGCGCGCATCCTCCATCATGTACGTGACCAGCTCGCGGAAGATCGAGTTGTAGATCTCGTCGATGGCCAGGTCCGCGTGCCAGGCCTGCCCGGCCTTGTCCGCGTCGTTCTCGCCGATGGCGTCGATGACGAGCTTCAGGTTCTCCTGCACCAGCCGCGACATGTTGGCGACGCCCGTGAGGCTGAACGGCAGGCGGTACTCGCCGAGCACGATGCTGCGCCGGGCGATGTTCTTGGCGTAGTCGCCGATCCGCTCCATCGCCGCGGTGATCTTCATGGCGCCGACGACCTGCCGCAGGTCATCGGCCATCGGCTGGCGCAGCGCCAACATGCGGATGATGAGCTGCTCGGCCTCGCGCTCCTGCTCATCGACCTCCAGGTCAAGCTCGACGGCCCGGGTGGCGACGCCCACGTCCCCGTGCAGGATGGCGTCGGTGGCGAGGGCGACCTGGTTTTCCACCATGCCGCCCATCGCGGTCATCAGGCCGCGCAGGAGCTGCAGCTCCTGGCCGTAGCTTTTGACGATGTGCTGAGCCTCGGACATTGTGCCGTCTCCTCTCAGCCGAACCGGCCGGTGATGTATTCCTGCGTGCGCTTCTGTTTCGGCGCGGTAAAGAGCTGCGCCGCCGGCGCCACCTCGACCATCTCGCCCAGGTAGAAGAACGCCACCTGGTCGGCGCAGCGGGCCGCCTGCTGCATGTTGTGCGTGACGATGGCGATGGTAAAGTCGCGCTTCAGCTCGTCGATCAGCTCCTCCACCTTGAGGGTGCTGATGGGGTCGAGCGCGCTGGTCGGCTCGTCGAGCAGGATGACCTCCGGCCGCACGGCGATGGTGCGGGCGATGCACAGGCGCTGCTGCTGCCCGCCCGAAAGGCCCATGGCCGGGCCGGACAGCCGGTCCTTCGCCTCGTCCCACAGCGCGGCCCGGGTCAGCGACCACTCGACGCGCTCGTCCATGGCGGACTTGGAAAGCTGCTCGTGCAGCTTCACGCCGAAGGCGATGTTGTCATAGACCGACATCGGGAACGGCGTGGGCTTCTGGAACACCATGCCGATGCGGGAGCGCAGCGCGTTCATGTCCACCTCGGGCGCGAGAAGATTCTCCCCGTCCATCAACACCTCGCCCTCCGCCCGCTGCCCGGGGTACAGGCTGTACATGCGGTTCAGCACGCGGAGCAGGGTGGATTTGCCGCAGCCGCTGGGTCCGATCATCCCCGTGACCTGCTGCGCCGGCAGGTCGAGGTTGATCTTCTTCAATGCCTGGTTGGCGCCGTAGAAGAAGTCGAGGCCGCGTATGGCGATGCGCGCCGGGTTGAGGGCGCCGGACCGCCCGATGGCGCCTGATGCGGGGATGCCGGCCCTGGCGGGATGCGCTGGCAGGCTGCTGGCTGTCTCGCTCATGGAACCCTCAGGACTTCCGCAGCACGAGGCGTGCGACGATGTTGAGCAGCAGGACGCTCACGGTGATGATCAGCGCGCCGGTCCAGGCCAGCGACACCCAATCCTCGTACGGCGACCCGGCATAGGCGTAGATCGTCAGCGGCAGGCTCGACATCGCGTGCGTCAGGCTGACCGACCAGGTGAGATTGCCGAGTGAGGTGAACAGCAGCGGCGCCGTCTCGCCCGCGATGCGTGCGATGCCCAGCAGCACGCCGGTGATCAGGCCCGACATGACGGAGCGGTAGCAGATCAGCGTGATCATCTTCCACTTCGGCGAGCCGAGGCCCATCACCGCCTCCCGCAGCGTGTTGGGGATGAGCTGCAGCATGTCCTCCGTCGTGCGGACGACGATGGGAATGATGATGATGGCCAGCGACACGGCGCCCGCGATGCCGGAGAACCCGCCGAACGGCAGCACCAGCAGCTGGTACACGAACAGGCCGATCAGGATGGAGGGCGCGGACAGCAGCACGTCGGACACGAAGCGCACCGCATCCCCCAGGCGCGAGCCGCGGGCGTACTCGGCCAGGTAGGTCCCGACCAGGATGCCGATGGGCGTGCCGATGGCCGTGCCCAGCCCGACCTGGATGGCCGTGCCGACGATGGCGTTCAGCAGCCCGCCGCCGGAGCCGGGCGGGCGCGTGACCTCCGTGAACACCGCCGGGCCCATTGCTTGCAGGCCGCGCCAGAACAGGGTGAGCAGGATGGAGGCCAGGAACACCAGGCCCAGCACCGTGCAGGCGACGGCAAGCCCGGTCATCACCCGATCCCACCGGCGCCGCCGCCGGCCGAGGCGGGACGCGGCCGCGCCGTCCCTCGGCGGCATGGCGGCGATGGTGGTCGTGCCCATGCTTATGCTCCCTTCGCCCGCGGCCGCAGCAGCAGGCGGGAGATCGCCAGCACGATGAACGACAGCACGAACAGGATGAAGCCGAGCGCCAACAGGGCCGACAACTTCAGGCTGCCCTCGCCGGCCTCGCCGAACTCAAGCGCCACGAGCGAGGCGATGGTGTTGCCGGGTCCGAACAGCGTCGTGGTGATGCGGTTGGCGTTGCCGATCACGAAGGTGACGGCCAGCGTTTCCCCCAGCGCCCGGCCGAGGCCCAGCATGATGCCGCCGACCACGGAAGTGCGGGTGTAGGGCAGCACGACGCTTCGCATCACCTCCCACCGCGTGGCGCCGAGGCCGTAGGCGCTTTCCTTGTACACCAGCGGCACGGTGGCGAACACGTCGCGCATGGTAGCGGCGACGAAGGGGATGATCATGATCGCCAGGATCAGCGCGGCCGTCAGGATGCCGGTGCCGAACGGCGGGCCGGCGAACAAGCCGCCGATCAGCGGCAGGTCGCCAAGGCTGTCGATCACCGCGGGCTGCACGACCTGCGCCATGATCGGCACGACCACGAAGAAGCCCCACATGCCGTAGATGATGCTGGGCACCGCGGCCAGCAGCTCCACCGCCGTGCCGACGGGGCGGCGGAGCCATTCGGGCGCCAACTCGGTCAGGAAGAAGGCGATGCCGAAGGCGATCGGCACGGCGAGGAGGATCGCGAGCACCGCGGTCATGACCGTGCCATAGATCGGCACCAGCGCCCCGTATTGGTCGGCGACGGGGTCCCAAAGCTCGGTCCACACGAAGGCCAGCCCGAACTGCCGGAAGGCCGGCAGCGCGCCGATGAACAGCTCGACGATGATGGCGCCGAGTAGGACGAGCACGAGCACCCCGGCCAAGCGGCAGGCCCACTCGAACACCGCGTCGCCGCCCGCGCCGCCGCGCTGCCGCGTGGCTGGGGCGGCGCTGACTGCGGGATGGGCGGAGCTTATGGCCTGCTGCACTGGGAGGTCCGTCGAAAAGGGGGAAGGAAGGGGGCCGCTGCCCGGAGCGGCGCCGGCGCGATCATTGCGCCGCGAGCGGCTGGCCGCCCGGGCCCTTGATCTCCGCCTTCCACGCGGCCCGCACCGCCGTCTGCACCGTGTCGGGCAGCGGGATGTATTCAAGGTCCTGCGCCAGCTTGCCGCCGTTCGCGTAGGCCCAGTCGAAGAACTTCAGCACGGCCGCCGTGCGGGCCGGGTCCTTCGGGTCCTTCGGCAGCAGGATGAAGGTGGGGGAAACGATGGGCCAGCTCGTCGCGCCCTGCTGGTCGATCAGGCTCGCCGCGAAGTTCGGCGTGGACCAATCCGCGTTCTGCGCCGCGGCGATGAAGCTTGCGGCATCCGGGCTGACGAAGCTGCCGGCCTTGTTGCGCAACTGGGTGGAAACCAGCTTGTTCTGCGTCGCATAAGCGTTCTCGACGTAGCCGATGGCGCCCCGGATGTTGCGGACGGTGCCGGCGACGCCCTCGTTGCCCTTGGACCCGGTGCCGGCCGGGAAGCGTACGGAGGTGCCGACGCCGACCTTCTCCTTCCACTCCGGCGACACCGCCGACAGGTAGGAGACCCAGACGAAGGTAGTACCCGAGCCGTCGGCGCGGTACACAGGGGCGATCGCCAGGTTCGGCAGCGTGACCCCGGCATTCAGCGCCGTGATCTTCGGGTCGTTCCATTTGGCGATCTTGCCGAGATAGATGTCGGCCAGCACGTCGCCAGTCAGCTTGAGCTGGTTGTCGGCGACGCCGGGCACGTTGACGATGGCGACCACGGCGCCCATTACGGACGGGAACTGCAGCAGGTTAGCCTCCTTCAGCGCCGCGTCCGTCATCGGGGCATCGGAGGCGCCGAAGTCCACCGTACGGTTCTTGATCTGCGTCTGCCCGCCGCCGGAGCCGATGGATTGGTAGTTCAACTGAACGCTGATCGCCTTCTGCGCCGCCTCCCCCCACTTCTGGTACACCGGGTTGGGGAACGATGCCCCGGCGCCGGTGATCTGCTGCGCCGCCGCGGGAAACGCCACCGCGCACCCCAGCGCAGCCGTCACCAGCATCTTCGACATCAAACTCATGCGGTTTTCCTCATTGGGGAACGGACGCGGCCATGGTTGCCATGGCTCTCCAGGTCCGATTGCGAACAGCCGCACCCTATGCAGCAACGGCGACGGGCATGTTGCAGATTTATGACAATGTGATGACAGAATGCGCCAAATATTGCGATCACGTCCAATACAAGAGACGTGCCGCCGGCAACTGCCGAGCCAGCGCGGCTTGGAGGGTCGCGCGCATCTCGGCCATCTGCTCCTTCGGGAACACCCATTTGACCGAGCCGAACTTGGTCATCTTCCGCGCCCGCTGCGCCTCGTCCATTTCGAGCGGGCTGCCGGGATACCAGCCCGCGAGCACCTCCTTCGACTTCGGGGTGAAGCGGTGGGTGATCAACTCGGCCGTGAGGTCCACGTCGGTGATGCCGTCGAGCGCCGCGGCGACGTCGGCGAACAAACGGTCGTAGGCCGCGGCCCAGTCCGGCACCCGCATGATCGGCGCAACGGTGAGGCCGACCGGGTAGTCCGCCCCGGCCACTGCGCGGAGCGCCGCGAGCCGGGCCGCCATGCGGGGCGCCCCGCCCTCGTGCCGCTCGGCCGCTTGGGCGTTGACCGAGAAGCGGATGCGCGTCCGCCGGTTGTGCTGAAGGTCAAGCAGCGGCCCAACCGCGTCGAACTTGGTGGTGAAGCGGAGCTGCACGGGAGCGTCCCAGGCGCCGAAATGCGCGATGCAGGCGGCAAGGCCGCCGGTCAGGTGCTCGATGGCCAGCGGGTCGGTGTAGCAGGAGCACTCAAACGTCGTGCCCTCGGCTGCGCGGTCGGCGGACACCGACGTGACCCGGCCTTGGCCAACGGCGGCGGGCAGCTCGGCCAGGATTTCCGGCAGGTTGGCGTAGGCGCGGATGATCGGCGGCCCGGCGAGCGAGCCGGCAAGATAACAGTAGGAGCAATGCGCCGGGCAGCCCTCGGCCAGGTCGAACCGCCAATCGGCGCTGGGCGGGATCGCTTGCAGGCGGCGCCGACTGGGGCTTGCGGTGACGACCGCCATCGTGGTCTTCGCGTCGCGGTAGGCGTCGGGCAGGCCGCTCAGCCTGTCGGCAGGGAGCCGCACGATCTCGGACCCGAGGGCGGCGGCGCGCTCCACGGTCGCGGCGCCAGACGGCCAGGCAAGGGCGGAGGGCGTGACGAGCACGCGGCGGGGAGTCCAGGGACGGGGCATGGGAGGAATGTCGGGTGCACGCCGCGATATGCCAGTCCGGCCGCCCTTACCGGCGTGGAGCCGGGGCTGGCCCAACGGACGGCCGGGCGAAAACCTGGGGCAGACCGCTGAGCAAGGCGACGATCGCAACCCGCGCCGGTTGCTCGATCCATCGCCGCGACAAGGCGGCAACGCCGATGATCAGGCAAAGCGCCAAGCCCACGGCGGCCGGCGTGGTGAGGGCTGCGCCCCAGCCTTTCAGGGTATCAATCAGGAAATGGTGCCACAGGTAAAGCGAGTAGGAGATCTCGCCGAGCCAAACCACGGGCGCTGCGCCAAGGATGGTGCGCAGCGGACCGGCGGCGCGGGCGATGCAGAGCACGAGCGGGCCGAACAGGCCGGCGACGAGCAGGTCTGACGCGTCAACCATCGCCAGCCCGCCAATTGCCGTGATGATGAGGATGCCGCAGCCGTCAAACGCAAGATGCGGCTTCACGTCGGCAAAGCCTCGGCACAGCGCGGCGCCGATCGTGAAGCCGCAGGCGGCGCGCGGGAGGCCGAGGCTGAACGTCACGTCAAGCGAGTTGCTTCCGCCCAGCCAGGCCAGCAGACCCAGCCCGCCCAAGCCGAGCGCCGCCAGGGCAAGCGCAGCCCACCGCCCCGACCGCAGCAGGAGCCAGGCCAGGCCCGGGAAGGCGAGATAGGCGAACCATTCGCCACTGATGGACCATGACGGCTCGTTGCAGGTGATATGGCCGATGACCCCCCAAGCCTGGACCATCAGCAGGTTCCCTGCCAAATCGACCGGCGCGCGGCAGGCCGGAGCACCGATGTACAGCAGCAGCGTGGCCATGTGCAGCGGCCATATGCGTGCAAAGCGTCGGATCAGGAAATGCGCGTAGGTGCCGCGGGACGGACGGCGGAACGCTTCGAGGTAAGCGCCCGCGATCACGTAGCCGCTGAGCGCGAAGAACAGGTCAACCCCGAGATAGCCGGCACGGAACACCGTTGCCAGCACAGTCCCAGGGCCGTCGGGGTTCCAGCCGCCGGCGTAGAACCAATAGTTCATGTGAAAGACGGCGACGATGCACGCCGCCACCCCGCGAACCCCGGTCAGGGCGGGCAGATCCTGGCGGCGCGACGATTGCTGCTGATGTGCAACCTTCACCGCAGCGCTATCGTTCCGAATAGGCTTCGAACCCCTCTCCGGAATCACGCCATGACGCTCGCCGCGCTCAGCCAAGCTTCTCACCAAACCCCTGAATCCCTGCTTGTGTTCTTGCACGGCCGCGGAGAGATCGGCGGCAACATAGAGCGGCAGGTGCGCAAGTATGGACCATGGGCAAGCGTCCTGCACAACCCAAAAGGTGCTTATGGACCTGACACGATGGCAGAAATACGTCGGTTTCACGTGCTTGGCCTGCATTTGTCGGAGGACGACTGGGACGGCGAGGCTTTGAGCGAGGCGGTGGACCGCCACCTCGCCGCGTATCCGACGATCGATCCGGAACGGCTGTTCCTGACCGGCCTCAGCCTTGGCGGGCGCGGGGTGCTGCGGCTTGCACTGCACCGCCTCCGCACGGGCCGCCCGGTCTCCTCCGTCGCGTCGTTCTGCCCGGCGGGCGGCGGCACCGGGTATTCGGACGCGGAGATCGGCTTGCTGCGAACCGTGCCGATCTATCTGTTCCATTGTCCGGAGGACCTGGTGGTCGCATTCGAAGGCAGCGCGCTGCTGCACCAGCGGCTCGGCAGCGACGTGTCACGCCTGCGCATCGTCCACAAGACCGAGCTGGCCGATGAGGCAGCCCCGCATGATTGCTGGACGCAGTTCTATGGCTCGCCGGGCTTGTACCGCTGGCTATCGGCGCCGGGGCGCGATCCCGCGGAGTGGCCGCATCTGGACCTGCCGCGCACAGCGCAGCACGGAAGCGCTGAGGCCTGACAGTCAGTCGGGGCTGCCGAGCGCCCGGTACATCTCGGCCAAATGCGGACTCATCGGCAGGTTCAGCGCCGCGCCGGTCGGCAAGGGCTGGGTGAGCCAGCGGTTGTAGAGGGCGGCCAGCATGCCCTCGCGCGCCATGGGCTCGAAGCTCTGCCGCACGAGGCCGCTGAACGCCGGGTCGTCGCGGCGGAGCGCGATGGCATAGGGTTCGTAGGACAGGTAGTCGCCGACGATGCGGAACCGCTGGCTGTCCGGCTGCATGGCGAGAAGGCCGGACAGCAGAATGTCGTCGGAGGCGAAGGCAGCGGCGCGGCCGGCGGCAAGCGCCGCGTAGGCGGCGGAAAGGTCGGGCACCTCCGTCACCGTGAACGGCGGCGCCGTTTGGGCGGACAGGCGGTGGACCACCTCGGCGTTGGTGGTGCCGGCGCCGACCACGACGGCCTTGCCCGCGAGGTCGCGGTAGGAAGCGACCGAAGAATTGCCGGGCACCATCAGCTTGGTGCCGGCCAGGAAGAACACCGGGGAGAAAGCGACGGTCTGGGCGCGCTGCTCGGTCGCGGTGGTCGAGCCGCATTCAAGGTCGATCTCGCCGGACACCAGCTTGGACAGCCGCGCATCGGCGGCGACCGGCACCAGGACGGTGCGGATGCCCTGCTCCCAGTCCGCCGCGCCGGGTTGGAGCAGGTCGCGGTTGAGCGCGCTTGCGATGTCCACCGCGATGCCCCGGCACAGGTCGAGCGAGAAGCCGACCGGCTGCCCGGCCTTGTTGAGGAACGCGAACGGCGGGGCGCTTTCCCGGTAGCCGATCCGCACGGCGCCGCGCTGCTGGATGGCTTGCAAGGTGCCGGTCAGCACCGGCCCGTCCTCCGCCCCGGCGCCCGTCGAGGCCAGGCAGAGCGCCAGGAGCGCGACGCCGGCCCGGCGCCCGGCCATCACGCCGGTTGGCCCTCCATTTCCTCGATGGTCGGCACGGTTTCGACATCGGTGACGAGCTGGCCTTCCCACTTGGCGACAACGGCGGTCGCCAGCGAGTTGCCGATGACGTTGGTGGCGGAGCGGCCCATGTCGAGGAAGGTGTCGATGCCCAGGATCAGCAGCAGCCCTTCCTCCGGCAGGCCGAACTGCCCAAGCGTCGCCGCGATCACCACGAGCGAGGCGCGCGGCACCCCGGCTACCCCCTTGCTGGTCAGCATCAGCGTCAGCAGCATGGCGATCTGGGTGCCAAAACCCAGCGGGATGTCATAGGCCTGGGCGATGAACACGCTGGCGAAGGTGCAGTACATCATCGTGCCGTCGAGGTTGAACGAGTAGCCGAGCGGCAGGACGAAGCTGGAAATCTTGGTGGAGATCGGGAACTTCGCCAGTTGCTCCAGCATCTTCGGATAAGCGGCTTCCGAGCTTGCGGTGGAGAAGGCGAGCAGGAACGGCTCCTGCACCAAGGCGACCAGCCGCTTCACCCGGGGACCCAGGACAAGGAAGCCCACGAGGACCAGCACCAGCCACAGGCAGACCAGGCCGACGTAGAACTCGCCCATGAACTTCGCGTAGTTCACCAGGATGCCGAGGCCGTTGGTCGAGATCGTCGCCGTCATGGCGCAGAACACCGCGAGCGGCGCCAGCTTCATGACGTAGCCGGTGACGGCCAGGATGATGTGGGACAGGCTCTCGATGCCCTTGAGCAGCGGCTTGGCGCGGGCCGGCATGGCGGCGCAGGCGACGCCGAAGAACACGGAGAACACGACGATCTGCAGGATCTCGTTATCCACCATCGGGCGGATCGCGCTGTCGGGGAACACATGCTTGACGAAGCCGTCCACCGACATGGCGTGCGCGTCGATGCCGGAGGCGACGCCGCTCACCACCTTGTGCACGCCGACGCCCGGCTCGAACAGGTTGACCAGCACCAGCCCGAGGGTGAGCGAAACCAAGGACGCGCTGACGAACCACAGCATCGCCTTGCCGCCGACCCGGCCCACCGCGCCAGCGTCAGACATGTGGCCGATGCCCACCACCAGCGTCGAGAACACCAGGGGCGCGATGATCATCTTGATCAGCCGCAGGAACACCGTGCTGCCGATCCCGACGTAGCCCGCGATCAGCTTGTGGGTGGCCGGGTCCGCAATCTGCGAATGGACCAGGCCTCCGACCGCGATGCCGAGCAGCATCGCGACCAGGATGTAGAACGTCATCCGGCTCGACTTCATTCCGTGCCCTCCGCAGCGCGCCGAATGCCGGCGTCGAGCCGCCAATTTCCTACGGGCGTCATGAACTTGCAATCGGATTGCCGCGGTTTGCCGCCTTGTTACGCTCGCGGGCGGCGCTGGAAAAGGCGCCCGGTTAATCGGCCGCTTGCGCGTAGTCCTCCATCGGCGGGCAGGTGCAGACCAGGTTGCGGTCGCCATAGGCGTTGTCCACCCGCTTCACCGGCGGCCAGTACTTGGCGGCGCGCACGAAGGGCAGGGGAAACGCTGCCTGCTCCCGCGGGTAGGGGTGCGGCCAGTCGGTGCCGGCAACTTCGCCCATCGTGTGCGGCGCGTGCTTCAGCGGATTGTCCGCGCGGTCTGCGTGGCCTGCCGCAACCGCCGCGATCTCCGCCCGGATGGCGATCATGGCGTCGCAGAAGCGGTCGATCTCGGCGCGGCCCTCGCTTTCGGTCGGCTCGATCATCAGCGTGCCGGTGACGGGCCAGCTCATGGTCGGCGCATGGAAGCCGAAATCCTGCAAGCGTTTGGCGATGTCCTCGACGCCCACCCCGGCTTCCGCCTGGAAGCCGCGGCAGTCCAGGATGCACTCATGCGCGACAAGGCCATGGGCGCCGGCGTAGAGCACCGGGTAGTGCGGGCGGAGGCGGGCGGCCATGTAGTTGGCATTCAGGATCGCAACCGTCGTCGCGCGCCGCAGCCCGGCGGCGCCCATCATGCGGATGTAGGCGTAGCTGATCGGCAGGATGCCGGCGCTGCCGAAGGGGGCCGCGGACACCGGGCCGAACCCGGTTGCCGGTCCCGCGTCCGCCCGCATCGGATGGTTCGGCAGGAACGGCGCCAAATGCGCCGCGACGCCGATGGGGCCGATGCCGGGACCGCCGCCGCCATGCGGGATGCAGAACGTCTTGTGCAGGTTGAGGTGGCACACGTCCGCGCCGATGGCCGCCGGGCTGGTCAGGCCGACCTGCGCGTTCATGTTGGCGCCGTCCATGTACACCTGGCCACCATGCCGGTGCACCACGTCGCAGATGTCGCGGATGCCCTCCTCGAACACGCCGTGCGTGCTGGGGTAAGTCACCATCAGCGCCGCAAGGCGGCCCTCGTGCTGCGCCGCCTTGGCGCGGAGGTCGGTCAGGTCCACGTTGCCGTCGCGGTCGCAGCCGGTGACGACGACGCGGTAGCCGGCCATCACAGCACTTGCCGGGTTGGTGCCGTGCGCGCTGGACGGGATCAGGCAAACGTCGCGGTGCGCCTCGCCACGCGATGCATGAAAGGCGCGGATGGCGAGCAGGCCGGCATACTCGCCCTGGCTGCCGGCATTCGGCTGCAATGACATGGCGGCGAAGCCCGTCACCTGGCACAGCCAGCCCGACAGGCGCTCGATCAGCGTCAGGTAGCCGTGCGTCTGCTCCGCGGGCGCGAAGGGGTGGATGTCGGCGAAGCCCGGCAGGGAAACCGGCACCATCTCCGCCGTCGCGTTCAGCTTCATCGTGCAGGAACCGAGCGGGATCATGCTGCGGTTCAGCGCCACGTCGCGGTCCTCAAGACGCTTGAGGTAGCGCAGCATCTCGTGCTCGGCGTGGTAGGCGCTGAACACCGGAGCCGCCAGCACGCGGGAGGTGCGGAGCAACGCCTCCGGCACGCCGGCGGCGGCGTCGAGCAGCGGGGCGCCGAGGAGTTCGGCAAGCCGCCCGAGTTCCCCCCGCGTCACCGTCTCGTCCAGCGCAATCGATACGCCGCCGTCCGGCAGCGTGCGCAGGTTGAACCCGGCGACCGCCACGCGCTCGGTCAAGGCCGCCGTGTCGCCGCCGTCCAGCGTCAGCGTGTCGAAGAACGCATCGTGCCGCAGCGTGAACCCGGCGCGGACCGCGGCGCCGGCGAGCAGCCGGGCTTGCAGGTGTACCCGCCGGGCGATCCGCTGCAGGCCCTCCGGCCCGTGCCACACCGCGTACATCCCGGCCATGACCGCCAGCAGGACCTGGGCGGTGCAGATGTTGCTCGTCGCCTTTTCCCGCCGGATGTGCTGCTCGCGGGTCTGCAAGGCGAGGCGGAGCGCCGGGTTGCCGGCGGCGTCCTGGCTCAGCCCGACCAGGCGGCCCGGCATCTGGCGCTTGAACGTGTCGCGTGTCGCGAAGAACCCGGCGTGGGGACCGCCGAACCCTATCGGCACGCCGAACCGCTGGGCGGAGCCGACAACGACATCCGCGCCCATCTCGCCCGGCGGGGTCAATATGACCAGGGAGAGCAGGTCCGCGCAGACGATGGCGAGCGCGCCCGCCTCATGCACGGCGTCGATCTCGGCACGCAGGTCCCGGACGGCGCCGGTGGTGCCGGGGTATTGCAGCACGACCGCGAAGGGCTTGGCGCCGCCGATGCCCGCCGCGTCGCCCGGCGCTACGTCCACCAGCCGGACGCCGAGCGGCGCGGCACGGGTCGCCAGCACTGCGCGGGTCTGCGGGTGCAGGTCCGTGCAGACGGCGAGCACGTCCGACTTGGCCCGGCCCACGCCGCGCGCCATCGTCACCGCCTCCGCCGCCGCCGTCGCCTCATCCAGCAGGGACGCGTTGGCGATGGGCATGGACGTGAGGTCGCAGACCATCGTCTGAAAGTTCAGCAGCGCCTCAAGCCGCCCCTGCGCGATCTCCGCCTGGTAAGGCGTATAGGCGGTATACCAGCCGGGATTCTCCAGCACGTTGCGCCCGATCACCGGGGGCACGTGGGTGCCGTAGTAGCCCTGGCCGACCAGCGACCGCTTGCACTCGTTCTGCCCGGCCAGGCCGCGCAGCTCGGCAAGCGCCGCCGCCTCGTCAACCGCAGGCGGCAGGTCCATGGCGTCCAGCCCACGGATCGCCGCGGGCACGGCCTTGGCCGCGAGGTCGTCGAGCGACGCCGCCCCGACCTCCTGCAGCATGGCGGCGATCTCCGCCTCGTTCGGCGCGACGTGGCGGGCGACGAAGCCCTCCGCGTTTTCCAGGGCGCCAAGCTCCGTGAGCGGGTCGAAATGTCCGTCCATCACAGGCTGTCCACCAGGGCCTTGTAGGCGGCCTCGTCCATCAGGGCGGCGAAGCTCGCGGGGTCCGACAGTTCCATGCGGAAGAACCAGCCGTCGCCGTGGGCGGCGCGGTTGACCAGCGCCGGGTCGTCCACGACGGCCTCGTTGGTTTCCGTCACGCGGCCGGCGAGCGGGGCGTACACGTCGGACGCCGCCTTGACGCTTTCCACCACGGCGCAGGCCTCGCCGTCCGCGACCTCGCGGCCGGGCTTCGGCAGCTCGACGAACACCACATCGCCCAGCGCCTCCTGCGCGTGGTCGGTCACGCCCACGGTGGCGACGGCGCCGTCCAGGCGGACCCATTCGTGGTCCTTGGTGTAGCGGGTCTCGGTCATGCGGGGCGGCTCCGGGTCAGGCTTTGTTGAAGCGGTGCGGGACGAAGGGCAGGGCAACGACCTGCGCCGGCAGGATGTTGTCGCGCACCAGCAACTGCAGCTCGGTGCCCGGCGCCGACACGTCCCGGCGCACGTAGCCCATGGCGACCGGCGCGCCGAGCGTGGGCGAGAAGCCGCCCGAGGTGACGCCGCCGGCCGACGTGCCGTCCGTGCCCGCAATCGGCGTCATGGCCCGCGCCAACGTCTTGCCGGCCGGACGCAGCCCGACCCGCAGCCGGTGCGGGCCGTTGTTCAACTGGTCCAATACCACCGTCGCCCCGGCGAACCCGCCCTCCGCCTGGCGGCGCTTGCCGACCGTCCAGGCGAGATTCGCCTCCACCGGCGTCGTCAGCTCGTCGATGTCCGTGCCATACAGGCACAACCCGGCCTCCAGCCGCAGGCTGTCGCGCGCCCCCAGCCCGGCCGGCAGCACGCCGGGTTCGGCGAGCAACTGGGTCGCCAGCGCCTCCGCCTCCGCCGCCGCGACCGAGATCTCGAACCCGTCCTCCCCGGTGTAGCCGGAGCGGCTGATCCAGGCGGAAATGCCGCCGACCGGCGCTTCAACGACGCCCATGAAGGGCAGCGCCGCCGCCGCGGGGCACAGCCGCTCCATGACGCCGGCCGCCGCCGGGCCTTGCAGCGCCAGCAGCGCGCGGTCCGGGTGCTGGTCGAAGGCGAGGCCGGGCGGCAGGGCCTGGGCGATCAGGTGCGCGTCGGCGTCCTTGCGGCTGGCGTTGGCGACAATCATCAGGCGGTCGCCGTAGTTCGCGATCATCAGGTCGTCGAGGATGCCGCCGATGTCGTTCAGCAGCAGCGTGTAGCGCTGCCGGCCCGGCGCCAGCGCCTGGAAGTCGCCCGGCACCAACTGCTCCAGCGCCGCGGCGGCGCCATCGCCGCGCAAGGTGAACTGGCCCATATGCGACACGTCGAACAGGCTGGCGCTGCTCCGCGTGTGCAGGTGCTCCGCCAGCACGCCCGGGCCGTACTGCACCGGCAGCGCGTAGCCGGCGAACGCCACCATCCGCGCGCCGAGGCTGCGGTGCAGTGCGTCGAGCGGCGTTGTGCGCAGCTCGTCCGGCGGATCGGCTTCGATGTTCAGGACGGGTTCGGCCATGGCAAGGCTCCGGACGCAGGGTCGCCCGCCGGCGGCTGCCAACGGGTACGACCCCCCTCTGTCCGGGAACCTGAGAGATTCGGGCGCTCTCCCAAGCGCCGTTACTCCGTCGGTGCGGAGGCCACGTGGACGGCCGCCGGCTTTCCAGAGGTCCTGATCCCCCGCGGTCCTTGGGGCCTGAGCGTTTCCGGGGGCCGGTTGCGCCTTCGGCGGCTGGATGAGGCCAGCACTCTCCCGCGGGGGTTGGTTTGGACCCGTGCACCATGACGCAATTCGCCAGCGGGATCAATGCTGCCATCCATGGCAGCAACGTCTATCCGTTGTTTATGCAGTGAGCCGCTGATGCACATGGAGCCTTTATCGGGCGCGCTCTACCTTCCAGGTCGATCTTGGGGACTCATGGATCGGCCACTGGATGCGAAGGCCGGAACGGCTGTGATGGTCCTCCGGGTCTTGTTCTCTCGCAGGAGCTTTCTTTGCTTCAACATGTGGGTCTTGCCGCCAAGCCGCCAGTGCCGATGGGGGTGGGAGACGAACCTCCTCCAAAACTCAGCGCCGCCGAGGCCGCCTTGCTGGCGATGGCCGATCCAAGCCCGGACAGCCGCATCAGCCTGATCGGCCCGAACACGTTGGAACTGCTGTGTGCGCTGCTGCGCCGGGGCAGCGCCGACGTTTGCGCGACGCGGGTTTGCGACTGGCCGAAGGCAGCCACGGCCGACGTGGCCATCATCCCCGGCGTCCGTTCGCCCGACCACCTGACCCGGTCAATCGCCCATGCCCGGCGGATTCTGGTTCCGCTCGGTACGATTGCCCTCCACCTGGATGCATCGGCCGACGCACTGATCCGGCAAGCCAGCCATCTCCTGTTGCTGCACGGCTTCAACGGCTTTCGCCGGGCGGGCTGCGCCGAGGAGACCCTGATCCGCGCCGAACTGCCGCTGCATGGAGGCCTGGCATGCGCCTGATCCCCGGCATGTCCGCCCTGGGACGCAGGGCCAACCCATCGCCCGGCAGCATTGGCTGGACCGGCGGCTCGGCGACCGCGTTGGTGACACCGTTCCGTGACGGGCAGGTTGACGACGGCGCCTTGGCAGCCCTGTGCGAGCGGCAGGTCAAGGCGGGGACATCGGCCCTCGTCGTCTGCGGCAGCACGGGCGAGGCGCCCGCCCTTTCGGTTTCGGAGCAGGCGCGCATCGTCGCGGTGGCGGTGGAAGCGGCGGCGGGCCGGGTCCCGGTCATCGCCGGATGCGGCGCCCCGGCGACAGAGGTGGCAACCTCCCTGGCGGCCGGCGCGGCGCGAAACGGGGCCGCCGGACTGCTTTGCGCGCCGCCGCCCTATGTCCGGCCGACGCAGGAAGGCATCGCGGCCCACGTCAGGGCGGTGGCGCACGCCGCTGGCCTGCCGGTGATCCTGTACGACGTGCCCGGGCGTGTCGGCGTCGCGGTCGCGGACGAGACTGTCGCGCGCCTGCACGAGGGCGGCCTGGTGGTGGCGATCAAAGACGCGGCGGGCGACCTGTCGCGACCGACGCGGCTGCGCGCGCTGTGCGGCGGGGCGCTGATCCAGTTCTCCGGCGACGACGCGACCGCGCCGGCGCACCGCGCCATGGGCGGGCACGGGTGCATCTCGGTCTCGGCGAACCTGGTGCCCGGGCTGTGCGCGCGCCTGCACGCCGCATGGGACCGGGTCGATCCCATCGAGTTCGCGCGGCTTCGCGACCTGCTGGCGCCGTTGCACCAGGCATTGTTCTTGGAGAGCAACCCCATTCCGGTCAAGGCCGCGCTGTGCATGTCTGGTCTGTGCAACGGCGACCTGCGCCTGCCGCTCACCCGGGCGCGCAGCGGCACGCTTGACGTGCTGGGCTGCCTGCTTCCCGACCTGATGGCGGTCGAGAACAGCGACGCGGCGCTGCCGCGCCTGACGCTGGTGACGTGAGCCGCCATGATGCGCCTGGCCAATGCCGGAATGCCGGTGCAAGTCGCCCTTGCGCTCGGCCTTGCCCTCGTCGCGGCTCCGGTTGTCCGGACCGTGACTGCCGAGCTTGACAACACCGTGGGACGGGCCTGGCCATTCTCGTTGACGCGGTGCTCGGCGGCGGCGACGCCGGGCTGCCGGGACTTGGCTGCGTCGTCTGTTCTGCGCCCGCCCTCCGGCCCCATCCTGACGGGGCGCCTGTGACCGACGTCCGGCAGCCCGCGGCCCGGCCGGCCCAGCCCATCGACGCCGTCTCCCGGGATCGGGCGGTTTGGTTCGTGGCCCGTCTCGGCGGCCTGGCCGCCCTGACGTTCGGCCTCTGCCTTGCAAGTGCCCAACCGGTCCGGGGCGCCGCCGCGCTGCTGTCGCTGGCCTGCGGCATGGGCGCGTTCGTCAGCGTGGCATTTGCCCGGCTGCGCGGCGAGCCGCCCTGGCAGGGAAGCCTGAACGGCTGGGACGAAGCCCTGGCTTTCATCGCCGTATCGCGGCTTGCGCACTTCGCATCGTGCTGCCTGGCGTGAGCGCGCCGCGGCCCCGGCCTGCTGGGGCACCCCCGCCTTTTGAGGTGCATTGATGCCCGCGCCTGCGTTCTCCATTGAGGATGCCCTGATGGCAAGCCGCTGGGCGGAGCAGGTCGCCCCACTCGGCTACCAGGTCGTCATTACGCCCTGCTACGCGCAGGCCGAGGAAGTCATCGAGGTCTATGTTCCCCGCGCGAGGGCGCCGGCGTTCAGGGTGCGCCGCGCTGCTGCCTCGATCCTGGTCATTGACTGCGTTGGCTTGACGCTGTCTTTCCCGACGCTGGCGGACGCGCTGCTGGCCATGGCGCCCCTGCCGAAGTCTGGGCGGCGGGCGATGCTGAGGGGCGGCAACCCCGCGTGGCTTCCCGCGCCGTCCGGCCCGCGCGGCAATGCCTGGTCCCGCGCCGTCCGGTCGGTGTCCGGCACCCTGGCCCTGGCGGCCGGCTGGTCTCGGGCATAGCTGCCTTTATCCAGGCCGCTCCAGAAGCGCCGGGGCAGGGCTCGCCTGCACCCCGTTTACTTGATGGGCTGGCAGCCCGCTGCCGCGCATGGCCCGCCTGCCAGGCAACAGCCACTCGCGCAGCTTGGACCAGCGCCGGCGCGCGCCGCCGTTCCTGACCGCCATCGCCAGCGCCTTGCGGCTGCCCACGACCACCACCAGCCGCTTGCCGCGGGTGACGCCCGTGTAGAGCAGGTTGCGTGCCAGCATGGCGTAGTGCTGGGTGGCGAGCGGGATCACCACCACCGGATACTCGGACCCCTGCGCCTTGTGGATCGTCGCCGCATAGGCCAGCACCAGCTCGTCCAGCTCGCCGAAGCCATATTCCACCGCGCGCCCCTCGAAGCTCGCGGTGAGCACCCCCTCCTCCATGTCGAGCGCGGTGACGAGGCCGAGGTCGCCGTTGAACACGTCGCGCTCGTAGTCGTTCGCCACCTGCATCACCTTGTCGCCGGGGCCGAAGCTCCAGCCGAACCGCTCGACCCGTTCCGCGCCCGGCGGGTTCAGCGCGCGCTGCAGCTCGATGTTGAGCGTGCGGGCGCCCAGGCTGCCCCGGTTCATCGGGCACAGCACCTGGATGTCGCGCACCGGGTCGAAGCCGAAGCGCGCCGGCACCCGGGCGCTGACCACGGCCAGCAGCTTGCGCGCCGCGTCCTCCGGCTCTTGCGCCTCCACGAAGAAGAAGTCGGAGCCGTCCGGGGCCGTCAGCTCCGGCATCTGTCCTTGGTTGATGCGGTGCGCGTTGGTGATGATGCGGCTCGCCGCCGCCTGGCGGAACACCTCGGTCAACCGGATCACCGGCACGGCGCCCGAGGCGATCACGTCCGCCAGCACCTGGCCCGGCCCCACGCTCGGCAGTTGATCCACGTCGCCCACCAGCAGCAGCGCCGCATGGTCCGGCAGCGCCTGCAACAACGACCGCATCAGCGGCACGTCCACCATGCTGCACTCGTCCACCACCAGCAGGCCGCAGTCGAGCGGGTGCGCCTCGCCGCGCTTGAACCCGCCGGTCTTCGGGTCCGCCTCCAGCAGGCGGTGGATGGTGCGGGCCTCCAGCCCCGTGCTCTCGGCCAGGCGCTTGGCCGCCCGGCCAGTGGGCGCGCACAGCGCCACTTGGACGCCCTTGGCGGCGAGCACCTTGAGAATGGAGTTCACCAGCGTGGTCTTGCCGACGCCGGGTCCGCCGGTGATCACCAGCGCCTTGGCCGAAACCGCGCGGCGCAGCGCCGCCGCCTGGCTCGGCGCCAGCGCCAGCCCCGTACGGGTCTCCACCCAGGGGATCGCGCGGGCCGCGTCGATGGCGGGCCAGGGCGGCAGGACGTCCGCCAAGGCGCGCAGCCGCCCGGCGATGGCCTGCTCCGAGCGGGAACGCCCGGCCAGGA
>CAXTUQ010000012.1:15241-24969 GCA_964247405.1 uncultured Acetobacteraceae bacterium | reverse complement strand
GCCCGTAGGGGAAGCCGTTGACCGTGAAGACGTAAAGCCGCTCGCTGGCCAGGAACTCGCGCAACGCATGAAGCTCGGCCGGCGTGTCCAGCGCCTCCGCGGCAATGGCCGACAGCCGCAACCCGACGCCCATGGGGGCTTGCGGCGAGGCTCGGCGCTTTACTTCCGGCAAGTGCCGCCGCAACGCGGTGAAAGTGTCCGGCCAGCTTTCGCCGCGGTGGACGTTGGTGCAATAGGTGAGATGCGCCGGGCCGGACGGGAGAAGCAGCCTCATGACCGCCGCGGCTGTCCGTCATTTGGGAGCAGCAAGAATACAGCCATCTCCACTTCGCGTCCTTTGCACATGGCGCAAGCCGAAAGCAGCAACGATCGGCTTTGCATGAGGATGATCACCAAAATAGCTGAGTTACACTATAACATAAGAGAGTTGATCTAGCATTGATTAAGGAAGTTTGGTCAGAAAACGACATTGGCAACCGGCATTGCGAATCAACTAAATCTGAGATTGCGTTATCATTTGTGTTTCACGTAGTTTGTTTTTGATGCTGAGGCTTGGAACCCGTCGTGCCGTAACGGCGACGCCGATCCGGCCCAAGCCTTTTCGCCCCATTCAGGAGTGACCGCATTGCCTGCTCAGGCCTTCTTCGTCGAACACCTTGACACTCCGACCGGCCGCATCCTGGTCGTCACGGACGATGAGGACCGCCTGCGCTCGGTGGATTGGGAGGACCACGAGGATCGCCTGCATCAGCTCTTGCGGCGGCAGTACGGCGCGGACTCGATCCATCTCCAGGCAGCGCCGCGCCCCTCGGCGGCCAGCCGTTCGCTCCGTGCCTATTTCGACGGGGATACCGGCTGCCTGGCCAGCCTGGCGGTGGCGGCCAATGGCACCGCGTTCCAGCGCACCGTGTGGGACGCGTTGCGCCAGATTCCGCCGGGTCAGACCGTCAGCTACGGCGCGCTTGCGGCCCGGATCGGACGGCCCGACGCCATGCGCGCCGTGGGCCTGGCGAACGGCGCCAACCCCGTGTCAATCGTCGTGCCATGCCACCGGGTGATTGGGGCGAACGGCACGCTGACCGGCTTCGGCGGTGGGCTGGAGCGCAAGCGTTGGCTGCTGGCGCATGAAGGCGCGTCCGCTCAGGCCGCGATGGATTTCCCGTCGCCGTCGAAGCGGTAGATCTTGCCGTCCTGCGGCGTGAGGCCGACGCGGTCACCGACAGCATGGTCGATGTCGCCGAGAATGCGCGCGGTCAGCATCCCGGCCCCAAGTACATCGACGTTTGGCACATCGACGTAGAGCATCGTGTCGGCACCGAGGCGCTCGGCGTGCGACACGGTGCCGGTCCAGGCGCCGTCGCTTGCGTTTTCTGGCGCGACGAGGAGGTGTTCCGGCCGCACGCCGATGGTCGCGGCGCGCATCCGGGCGGCGGCGCTCCCGCCGACGAAGTTCATGGCGGGGGAGCCGATGAAACCCGCGACGAACATGTTGGCCGGCCGGGCATACAGCTCCAGCGGGCGGCCGACCTGCTCTACCGCCCCGCCGCGCAGGACCACGATCTTGTCGGCCAGCGTCATGGCTTCCACCTGGTCGTGCGTGACATACACCATGGTCGCGCCGAGCTGCCGGTGCAGCTTGGCGATCTCGATGCGGGTGCCGACGCGGAGCGCCGCGTCGAGGTTGGACAGCGGCTCGTCGAACAGGAACAGGCTCGGCTGGCGCACGATGGCCCGGCCGATGGCGACGCGCTGGCGCTGCCCGCCCGACAGCTCGGCCGGGCGGCGGTCCAGCAGGGCGTCAAGCCGCAGCAGGCCGGACGCCGTCTCGACCCGGCGCTTGATGTCCGCCGCGGCGACCCCCTCCTGCGACAAGGCGAGGCCCATGTTCCGGGCCACCGTCAGGTGCGGATAAAGCGCGTAGCTTTGGAATACCATGGCAATGCCGCGCTTGGCCGGCGGCACGCCGTTCATCAGCCGGCCGTCGATCCGCACGTCGCCCGACGTCTGCTCATCCAGCCCGGCGATCACGCGCAGCAGCGTCGATTTGCCGCAGCCCGAAGGGCCGACAAAAACGACGAACTCGCCGGCGGCCACGTCGAGGTTCACGCCCTTGAGCACATCAACCGCGCCGAAGCTCTTGCAAATGGCGGAAAGCGCCAACGACCCCATGCGTCCCGCCCTCAAAGGTCGATGGCGCGGCGCTCGCGCATGGAGCGGTCCGCCGCGAGCACCACGCCGAGTGAGCGGACCGCATCTTGCATGTGGCGCCCGAGGTCGCGGTCCTCCCGGATCGCGTCGAGCACGAAGGCCTGCTCGCGCTCGCACAGCGCCTGGTGGCCGGGTTCATCGGCCATGGACAGGAGTTCGTCCGGAGCGAGGAAGGCGCCGTCCGGCCCGGTGTCCGCACGGTGCAGGCGGATGCGCGCGGTCCGGGTGTGCGTATCGATGTCCGAGGACGCCGCGGCTTCGTCCATGACAATCGAGACAGAGCCTTTCGGCCCCATCACGTCCTTCACGAAGTACGCGGTTTCCGAAATCATCGGACCCCACCCGGCCTCATACCACCCGACCGAGCCGTCCTCGAACAGAACTTGCAGGTGCCCGTAGTTTACTTGGGACTCGGCGATCTCGGGCGAAAGCCGCACTCCCATGCCGCGCACCTGGACGGGCCGGCTGTCGGTGATCTGCAGCATCACGTCGAGGTAGTGCACGCCGCAATCGACGACCGGGCTGGTGCTGTCCAAAAGCTGCTTGTGGATCGCCCAGGCGGCGCCGGAGGATTGCTGGTTCAGGTTCATGCGCATCACGTAGGACGGGCCGAGCCGCCGGGCCTGGCGGATGAACTCGATCCAGCTTGGGTGGTGGCGCAGGATGTAGCCGACCACGAGCTTGCGGCCGGTCTGCCGCGCGGTCGCGACGACGCGCTCGGCCTCCGCCACGGTGGGAGCGAGCGGCTTTTCCACGAAGACGTGGGCGCCGGCCTCCATGGCGGCGACCGCGTAGGCGGCGTGGCTGTCGGTGTAGGTGTTGACCGACACGAGGCCGGGCTTGAGCACCAGCCCGGCCTCGAAGCCGGACAGGACGGGGTAGCGCCGCAGTTCGTCGGGCAGGACGACGGGCGAGCGGTTGACCAGGCCGACGATCTCGAAGCCCGGGTTGCGGTGGTAGGCGAGGGCGTGGCTCAGGCCCATCTGCCCCAAGCCCACGACCAGGGTACGCACCGGGTTCATTTCACCGCCCCGGCCGTGATGCCGCGGATCAGTTGCCGGGAGAACAGCAGGTAAAGGATCAGCACCGGCAGCACCGCCAGCGTCAGCGCCGCCAGCACGGCATTCCAGTTGGTCACGAACTGGCCGATGAACACCTGGGCGCCGAGCGTCACTGTCTTGGTCGCCTCGCCCGGCGCCACGATCAGCGGGAACCAGAGGTCGTTCCAGATCGGGATCATGGTGAACACGGCCACAGTCGCAATCGCCGGGCGGACCAGCGGCAAAACGAGGCGGAAGAAGATCGTGTATTCCGACAGGCCGTCGATGCGCCCGGCGTCCTTCAGGTCCTTCGACACGCCCTGCATGAACTCGCTGAGGATGAACACGGCGATGGGCAGGCCCTGCGCGGTGTAGATCAGGATCAGCGCCACGTGCGTGTTCACCAGGTGGCTTGCTACCATCATGTTGAGGATCGCCACCGTGCCCAGCCGGATCGGCACCATGATGCCGAGCGACAGGAACAGGCCGAGCAAGCGGTTCGCCCAGAAGCGGTACTCGCTGAGCGCGAACGCCGCCATGGCGCCGAACAGCAGCACCGCCGCGAGCGAGCCGACCGTCACGATCAGACTGTTGGCGAAGTAGTGCAGGAAGGCGCCCTGGCCCAGCACCGTCTTGTAGCCGATCAGGTCGAAGGTCGCCGGCCCCGGCAAGCTCAAAGGGGCGCCGAAGATGCTGGCCCGCGACTTGAAGGAGTTGAACAGCACGAGCAGCACCGGCCCGAGGCACAGCGCCGTGTAAAGGATCAGCACGAGGTGCACCGCCGCCCGGCGCAGCGGCCACGGACGGGACGGGGACACGGCGCCGCTCACAGCGCGTAGCGGCGCATCCGCGCCTGGATGCCGAACAGGTAGGCCGAAACGCCGGCGAGGATGATCAGGAACATCATTGTCGCGATGGTGGCGCCCATGTTGGGATCGCCGAGCTGCAACTGGTTGCCGAAGAAGGTGCGGAACAGGAAGGTGCCCAGGATGTCGGTCGCGAAGTTCGGCCCGGCGTTCGCGCCGCTCACGGTGTAGATCAGGTCGAAGGCGTTGAAGTTGCCAACGAAGGTCAGGATCGAGCAGATGCCGATGGTGGGCCAGATCAGCGGCAGCTTGATCTTCCGGAACTGCGCGAATCCGGTGATCCCGTCGAGTTCCGCGGCCTCGATCAGTTCCTGCGGGATGGCGAGCATCGCCGCGTAGATCAGCATCATGGGAATGCCGACGTATTGCCAGACGGAGATCAGGGCAAGCGTCGTGAGCGCGGTCGCCTCCTGCCCGAGCCATGGATGGAACCAGCCGCGCAGCCCGATGCTGGCCAACAGCGTGGGCGCCACGCCCCAGAGCGGGCTGAGGATCAGCTTCCAGGTGAAGCCCACGACCACGAAGGACAGCATGGTCGGCAGGAAGAACGCCGTGCGGTAGAACGCCTGGCCGCAGAGCCGGGGCAGGGACAGCAGCGCCGCAAGCGCGATGCCGACCGGGTTCTGCAACAGGATGTGGAAGGCGAAGAAGTAGAAGTTGTGGCGGAGCGCCGCCCAGAAGTGCTCGGACCAGCGCGGGTCGGCGAACAGCACGCGGAAGTTGTCGAGGCCCACAAAGACAGGCGCGTGCTCGACGCTGCGGAACAAGGAGAGCCGCAGCGTATCGGCCAGCGGCACGACCATGAGCGCGGTATAGACCAGCAGGGCCGGCGCCAGGAACACGGCGACGTGCCAGCGCCGGGTGCGGGCCGGCGATGTCTGGTTCGCCGCCGTGGGCAGCAGGGGCACGTCGCTCGCGAGCTTCTCGATCCGGTCCACCGCGGGCCTCGCCCCTGCCGGTAATGCGGCTACTTCGCCGCCGGCTTGTACCAGCTATCGAGGCCTTTCTGCAGCGTCTGCCCGGCCTGTTCCGGCGTTTCGGTGCCGTTGATCACGTTGGCCGAGGCGACCCAGGTCTCGTTCTCCAGGTTGGGCGTGCCGCGGGACAGCATCTGGTAGGTCGAGCGCATGGTCGATTTGCATGTCGCGCGGAACGACAGGAACTGCTCGGCCAGCGGGTCCGTCACCGGCGCCGACTGCGTCTGCATGGAATAGAAGCCCGGCAGCGAATCCGAATACACCTTGGCGAAGTCAGGCGACGCCACCCAGGCGAGGAAGGCCTTGGCGGCGTCGGCGTTCTTGCTCCGGGCGTTCATGCCAAAGGCGATGTCGGGGTGGTCGGACACGTAGCAGGGGTCGCCCGCCTTCGGCACCGGCGGCGGGAACACGCCCATCTTGAACTGCGCCTGGCTCTCGAACTGCGCGATCTCCCAGGAGCCGGCCGGGTAGATCGCGGCGCGGCCCAGGGTGAACAGGTTCTGGCTGTCCGGGTATGACTGTGCCTGGTAGCCGTCGCCCAGGTAAGGACCCCACTTGGCGAGTTCGCGGAACGGCCCGACCCAGGCCGGGTCGGTCAGCTTCTCCTTGCCCTCGATCAGCGCCTTGCGGCCGTCCTCGCCGTGCCAGTAGTTGGGGCCGATGTTCTGGTAGCCCATGGTCGCCGCCTCCCACTGGTCCGGCGTGCCCATGGCGAGCGGCACGTAGGTGCCGTCCTTCTTGAGCTTCTCAAGGTCCGCGAAGAACTCCTCCGACGTCTTGGGCGGCTGCTTGATGCCGACCTTGGCGAAGGCGTCCTGGTTGTAGATGAAGCCGTGCAGCACCGCGGCGGCCGGCACGCAATAGGCGGTCTTGCCGTCGTCGGTGGACCACCCGGCACGGGCCGCCGCAGTGAAGTGGTCCATGCCGGGGATGGCGTTCACGCTCGTCAACTGGTTCTTCTTGAACAGCTCCAGCGAAGCGTCGAACGGGCGGCAGGCGATGATGTCGCCCGCGGTGCCGGCGTCGAGCTTGGAGTTCAGCGCGGCGTTGTACTCCTTGGGCGCCGTCGGCTGGAAGTTGAGCTTGATGCCGGGGTGGCCCTTCTCGAAGGCCGGGATGATCTTCTCCTGCCAGGTCGGCAGGTCGTCGTTGCGCCAGCTCTCGATGGTGAGCGTCGTGTCCGCGGCAAAGGCCGGGGCCGCCATGCCGAGCGCCGTGCCGGACAGGAGGCAGGCGGCAGCGGCTCTGGTCGTGAACTTCATTCTGCATTCTCCGTCGCGGCGATGGACCGCGATGCAAGGGGCTGAAGCATGTCGGGTGGACCGACGACATGGGTTTCATGAGATTGCCATGGTGCCGTGCCTTGCGCCAGACGCGGTCTTTCGCCACCCGCGCTTTGCCGGAGGGTGCCGGAGCGCCTATGATCCCATAGCAGACCTCAACAAGGGGCAGGACGGATGCCGGACGGAGCCGAAACCCACATGGCGGCCGAGATCCGCGAAACGCCGGACGCGGTCGCGCGGCTCGTCGCGCGGGAGGCGGGCACGCTCCGTGACCTCGGCGCCCGGCTGCGGACCCTGGACCCGGGCGTGATCGTCACATGCGCGCGGGGGTCGTCGGACAACGCGACGGCCTACTTCAAGTACCTGACCGAAATCCTGCTGGGCGTGCCCGTGGCCTCCATCGGGCCATCGGTCGCGTCGCTGTACAAGGCGCCCTTGAAGCTCAGGGGCGCCGTGGTGGTCTCCGTTTCGCAGTCCGGCCAAAGCCCGGACATCGTCGCCTTGCAGGCCGCGGCGCGGGAGGCCGGGGCGTTCTCCATCGCAGTGGTCAACCAGGGCGACTCGCCGCTTGCAAGGACGGCAGACGCGGTCATTCCCCTCCATGCGGGCCGGGAAACCAGCGTTGCCGCGACCAAGAGCTGCATCGCCTCCGCCGCCGCCCTCGCGGCGCTCGTTGCCGAGTGGCGGGACGACCCGGCGCTGCGGGGGGCCGTCGCGCGCCTGCCGGACGCCCTGGCGGCGACGCTCGGCCACGGCTGGGACGCGGCCCTGCCGCCGTTCGAGGCGGCGCAGTCCGCCTACGTGCTGGGCCGTGGACCCGCCCTGCCAATCGCGGCGGAGGCGGCGTTGAAGCTCAAGGAAACCTGCGTGCTGCACGCCGAGGCGTTCTCCGGCGCCGAGGTGATGCATGGGCCGCTGCAGCTTCTCGAACACGGCTTTCCAGTGATCGCGTTCCGCCAGGCCGACCCGTCCCGGGACGCGATGGCGGACAGCATCGGCCGGCTACGGGCCTTGGGCGGCCGGGTGTTCAAGGTGTCGGCGGAGGGCTTGGGCCAGCCCGACCACCTGGCCGCCGCCGCGGCGGGGCATCCGGCGCTCGATCCGCTCACGATGCTGCTGTCCTTCTATGCCTTCGCCGAGGCGCTGTCCCGGGCGCGCGGGCACGATCCCGACCGGCCGTCCCACCTGCGCAAGGTGACGGAAACGGTCTGATGACCCTTCAGGCGCTTCGCGGCGCGCGCATCTTCACGGGCGAGCATTTTCTTGACGGCCACGTGGTCCTGGTTGACGGCGACCGAGTCCTCGACGTGCGCCCGACAGCCGATGTGCCGTCTGGATATGCCCGGCACGACCTCGGCGGCGGAACCCTGGCGCCCGGCTTCATCGACGCCCAGGTCAACGGTGGGGGCGGGGTGCTGTTCAACGAAACGCGAACAGCCGAAGGAGTGGCGGCTATCGCCCGGGCGCATGCGCGGCATGGGACGACCGGCCTGCTGCCCACCTTCATCACCGACTGCGGGGACCGCCGGGCGGAGGCGGTGGCGGCGGTCCGCGCGGCGGTCGCGACGGGGGTGCCGGGCATCCTCGGCATCCACCTCGAAGGCCCATTCCTGGCGCCAGCGCGGAAGGGGGCGCACGACCCCGGCCTGATCCGCCCGATGACGGACACGGACGTTGAGGCGCTGCTCGGCACCGGCCTCCGCACCGTGCTGCTCACGGTCGCGGCGGAGGCGGTTTCGCCCTCGCAGATCAGGCGGTTGTCGGAGGGCGGCGTCATCGTCAGCCTTGGCCACAGCGACGTGCCGTACGAGACCGCGGCCGCCGCTGCCGATGCGGGCGCGCGGGGTGTCACCCACCTGTTCAATGCCATGTCACAGCTTGGGCACCGCGCGCCCGGATTGGTTGGCGCCACGCTGAACCATGGCGGGCTGTGGGCCGGGCTGATCGCCGACGGCCACCATGTCCACCCGGCGGCGCTGCGGGTGGCGTTGCGGGCCAAGCAGGGTCCGGCGCGGCTGTTCCTGGTCAGCGACGCGATGCCGCCGGCCGGATCGGGCGGCGACACGTTCACGCTGAGCGGCCGGACCGTCACCCGGCGCGACGGACGGCTGACGCTGGCGGACGGGACGCTGGCTGGGTCAGACCTCACGATAGACCGGGCGGTCCGTTTCGCCGTCGAGCACCTGCATCAGCCGCTCGCAGAGGCCCTGCGGATGGCAAGCCTCTACCCGGCGCAGTTCCTGCGGCTTGATGCGGCCCGCGGCCGGATCGCGCCGGGGTTCGCGGCGGACATGGTCCTCTTGGACAACAACTTGATGGTGCGGGCGGCATGGATTGCCGGCGCCCGCGCGGAGGGGAGCGCTTGATGCGACACATGGTGCTGCTCGGCCTTCTGGCGGCCACCGGCACCCTGCCGGCGCAAGCAGCCAGTCCGGCGGTGATCGTGCTGCTTGGCGCGGGCACTCAGATCTACGGGTGCACGCAAGCGGCAACAGGCTTTGCTTGGCGGCTCAAGGCGCCTGACGCCACCTTGACCGACACCGCCGGGCGCAGGATGGGTCATCACTTCGCCGGCCCGAGCTGGCAGGCCGAGGACGGCAGCACCGTGACTGGCGAGGTGCTGGTTGCGAGCGAAGCAACGCAGGCAAACGCCATTCCCTGGCTTGTGCTGAAGGCTGCGACGCATAGCGGGGAGGGCTTGTTCTCCGCTGTGGCCTACATCGTCCGCAGCGCGACAGTGGGCGGCGCCCCTCCCACCACCGGCTGCGACCCAGCCCATTCCGGGGCCGAGACACGGGTCAACTACAGCGCAACCTACACCTTTTTCAGCGGCTAGGAAGCGGCCCCCGTCGATGCCGCGCGCCTTCTCACGCCAGGCTTCTGGCACCGGCCTCCAGCAGTTCCGGCCCCATGAACAAGGAGCTTCGATCCAGCCGGGTATGCAGGGCGAAGCGTTCGGGCGTGAGCGGTCCGGGCCGCCCGATAAGGTAGCCCTGGACCTCGTCGCAGCAATACGCCTGCAGGATTTCGAGCTGCGTCTGGTGCGCGACGCCCTCGGCGCAGACCGCCATGTCCAGCCCGGCGCCCAATTGCAGCACGGCACGGGTGATCACCTCCGTGCGCCGGCAGGTGCCCAGGTTTTCGATGAACAGGCGGTCGAGCTTCAGCTTGTCGAACGGGATGGTCCGGAGATAGCTCATGGACGAGTAGCCGGTGCCGAAGTCATCCAGCGAAAGGCCGACGCCCAGGGCCTTCAACTGCGCAAGCTCCCGCTGGGCGTTGCCCGCATTGTCGATGAACACGCGTTCCGTGAGCTCGATTTCCAGCCGGCTGGGGTTCAGGCCGGTGTCGTTC
>CAXTUQ010000012.1:0-15231 GCA_964247405.1 uncultured Acetobacteraceae bacterium | reverse complement strand
ACAGGTCTTCGCCCTCGAACCAGTAAGCGGACACGTTGACCGCGGCGCGAAACGGCTGCGGCCAGCGCTGCGCCTCGGCGCAAGCGGCGCGGAGCACCCAGGTGTCGAGCTGCTTGTAAAGGCCGAGCGCCTCCGCGATCGGCACGAAGGTGCCGGGCGACACCTTGCCGCAGCCCGGGCGGTTCCACCGGACCAGCGCCTCGAACCGCTGCAGCACGCCGGTCAGGCAATTGACGATAGGCTGCCAATGCAGATGGAGCTGCCCGGCGTCCAGCGCCTCCCGCAGGTCGCGCTCCAGTTCCCGGCGGTTGGCCGAAACGCGGTCCTCGGACAGCGTCGGGGGGGTGGCCGATCCGTTCTCGTCGGTGCGCGGGTTGGCGGCCATGTGGCGGTCCGCTGCCTCCCGGTCGGCGACGGCTTCCTCCTCGTCGCCCTGTCCGGGGCGCAGAACGTTCAGGCTGAGGCTCGAACCATGCGGCATCGTTGATCCCTAACCGTCTGCAGAACGCTGGATGCGGCTCCACGCGTCGTTTTGGCCACTACGCCCTATACATCTGCGCTAAACCGCATAAAGCAAGCTGCATATCCGTACTCTTCACGATTGACCATCGCTGACGGATAAAACTTTTGGTTGATTTGTTGGTGGAAAATTTCCAACTATGGCTTACAGGTCGATCGGCATCGGCGCAGCACCTCGTCCCGGTCGGCGGTGAGGGTGGGGCGATCCTGCGGTGCCCCGTTGCTTGACATGATTGTTTGGTCGATCGGGCGTGGCGCCGGCTAGACGTTACGGTAAGCATACACGTCAAGGTAAGTGTGTTCATCAAGACGGCTTTCTTCAAAGATTTGCCGCAACGTCGCGCAGCCTGCCGCGGCGGAACTGAAGCTCAAATCTCCTCCACTCTCGCCTTTCATCAATGCGACTCTCTCAAAGCCTGCCACACAGTTGAACAGCATATCAGGATCGCCGCCGAGTTGGTCAATCATGTAGGGGCAGAACTCTAAAACAACGAAATTTGCCTTCGCAAACGTCTCCAATCCACCCAAAATTATTGATGGCTCTGCGCCTTGAGCGTCAATTTTGATTGCGAGTTGACCGGTGATGGATAGATTAAGTGTATCCAACGGCGCGGCCGCAACTTGGATGACGCGTCGCCCGTGATGGCTTGTCGTCATAACCTGGTGGTCGCCAAGGTTGCCATCGTCGGATAGCCCGAACGGAACGAAACCAGCGCGATCGAGCAAAGCCAGTTGGCATCGTTACGTTTTATTTATGATCATTGCGACGTATGTTGTCTTGAAGATTGCTAAAATTTGTTGGCTCAGGCTCGAAGGCGAAGCATCTTACAAGCGGATTTTGCGCAACGGGCAGCGTGGTCAGCCCTATGTTGGCGCCAATGTCGAGGTAGGTCCCGCCGGCCTCGGAAAAAAATCTGCGAGTGCCTCATGGGTTCGCCTCGCCCAATCACCCGTCCGAGCATAGACCGGCAGAATGCTGCGATCACTCGCCGCACTTTGGATCGTCCCCCATCGGCCTGGGGCGCTGATCCCGGTGACGCCGGCCCGCGATGCGGCTCGCGCCATGGTTTCGGTGCTGCCGAGCCGATCACATAGCGCGTCATGGATCGCTTCGCGCGCTCCCCATGGCAGCCGGAGCACGGTCGAGGCCAGCATCCTTTTGGCGATTGTTTTTACCATCTTGACAAGCCCTCGTGCAGGTTGTGCCGTTCTCGTTCCAATCGGCCCTGGAAGCAACCCGGTCCTGACTTCCTGGCAAAGATCGCTTTGAAATGTTAACGGAAGCTGCCTGGTTTGACAGCATGTGAGGGTGACGCTGATTCCCCAGAATTCGGATGCGGCTCCTCCGGCAACCCTTGAGGTGGGCGCGACGCCAAACATCCTGGCGCGGACCGCGAGCGGGGCGGGCTGGACCGTTGGCTGGCGCATGGCGACGCGCCTTTTGGGCCTTCTCAACACTCTCATCCTGACCAGACTGCTGATGCCATCGGACTTCGGCTTGGTCGCCTTGGGCAGCAGCTTTGTTGTTTCGCTGGACGCGCTGTCTGCGTTGGGGGTTGAGGACGCCCTGGTGCGCGAGAAGACGCCCGATCGCGAGCTTTACGACACTGGCTTCACCTTGAACCTCATCCGTTCAACGCTGACAGGCACGATCCTGGCCGTGTCTGCTTTGCCAACTGCCGCTTTCTTCCGCGAGCCGAGACTTGCGTACGTGCTCCTGGCGCTGGCCCTGGGGACGATCGCCAATGGCTTGATGAACATCGGAGTGGTGGAGTTTCGGCGCAGCTTCTCCTTCAACAAAGAGTTTCGCCTGTTGATCGTGCCGCGCCTCGCCGGTGTGCTGGTCACCGTCGTCATGGCCTTGCTGACGCGGAGCTACTGGGCGCTCATCGCGGGCATTCTGACCGGCCGGAGCCTGACCATCATGCTGAGCTACGTCATGCACTCCTACCGGCCGCGCCTGAGCTTGCGGGCTTGGCGGCATTTGGCCGGGTTTTCGGTCTGGACGTGGGCGCTGGGCACAGCCGCCTTGGTCCGCGACCGCGGCGATGCGTTCTTGATAGGATGGTCGCTCGATGCAACGCAGGTTGGCATCTACAGCATTGGCAGTGAGATCGCCGATTTGCCGACAACCGAACTTGTCTCGCCATTGGGACGCGCCTGCTTCTCCGGCTTCGCCGCAGCACGGCATGCGGGCGAGGATTCTGGGCAAACCTATTTACGAGTCGTTGCGTTCGTCACCCTGCTCACCTTTCCGATCGCCATCGGGATCTCGCTGTTGGCTGACCCGATGGTCAGGTTGGCCTTCGGGCCAAAATGGCTTGAAGCGATCTTGGTCATTCAAGTGACGGCACTGTTCTGCTCCACGACAGTCTTTGGGCAGATCAGCAATGCCCTGTTCGGTGCTCACGCGATGCTGCGTTCTTTGTTTGCGATCACTTTAGGTGGGATGACTCTGAGGCTGGTGCTTCTGCTTATCCTGCTGCCATACTTCGGCATCATTGGCGCCGTGTTCGCTGCGGGCATTCCGATGTTGTGCGAGTATGCCATCTATGTCGCAGTCACATTGCGCCGCTTCAATTTACGCCTGAGTGATCTATGGCAACGCATCTGGCGTCCGCTCGTCGCCACCGTGGTAATGGCAGCATGGCTTTACGCCCTGGGACTGGGCTGGACTGCCACGTCAGGAGATGCCGTGTCGCTCGCACGCGAGATCATCGCCGCGGCGGTTCTAGGGGCCGGCGTCTATCTCTCGACCATTGCGGCCTTGTGGTTCGCGGCGGCCCGTCCTGCCGGGGCAGAAACCGATGCCTTGCTGTTTGCCGCTAGGTTGTTGCGGCGCAGCCCGGGTTCAAAAGAGCAAACGCCACCGGCTTGAAAATGGCGTGTCTGTTAAGCCGGACGCTTCAGGACGTCCCTTATCCCTTTGGAGATGCTTGAGCGGTCATACAAGCTCTGCGTCTTCAAACGTGCGGACGCGCCGAGTCTCGTGCAAAGCGCGTCATCAACAAGCAATCGAAGGCATGCTTCAGCCAAAGCCGCATCATCGTCATGGAGCAGGAGTTCTTCGTCGTGACCAAATGCGAGGCCTTCTGCTCCGACGCTCGTTGCGACGATCGGTTTGCCATAGGCGGCCGCCTCAATCAGCTTGACCCGGGTGCCGCCCCCATTGATCGTTGGGCAGCAGATGATACGCGCCCGCGCGTAAAGCGCGTCAAGGTCTGGAACGAAGCCTAGGTATTCAATGCGTTCATCGGCAGGACTCGCCCGGGGCAACGCATCGGAGCCGCTCCCTGCGACCAACAGCCGCGCCTGCGGCATAGTCTTCCATACCAGAGGCATAATCCTTTCCCTCAGGCGCATCACGCACTCGATATTCGGCTCATAACTCATCAGGCCTATGAACAGCATCGTGGGATCAGAGACCAAGGGTGCCGTCGCAGCAGGCATCCTGACCGCATTTGGAACGGCTATGACGTTGGGAAATCTGAGCGCCAGGAGGTGGCGACGATCACGTTCCGAACAAACGAAGGTGGCTTGCGACAATTTTGCGCCGTTCCGTTCGGCGCTCAGCAGCGCTGGGATGTGCGCGGCGTAAATCAGCTTCCCCGGCCAGATCGGCGCCTGCATGACATACCGCATCCGCATCCGATGCTCGACATCATCCAAGTCGAAAAACATCCTTGGCGGACGTTGCGCCGTTTGGAGCATCGCGCACATAGCCGGCAGCCGATGCACGAACACCAAGTCTGTTGGCTCATTGAGTTGGCGGCTGATCTCAGTTGTGGCAACGATCCCCCCGAACGGGAAGAAACCTGGTTGATGTGCCGCGCTGACGCTTCCCCGTATGTAATGGTTATAGAACGTTTCCCTCCTGCTCTGCCTTGGAACGAGGATGACGTCCACGGCATGACCCCAATAGTCTGCCTCGACCCTGTTCAGGCGTTCCCGTCGCCCCTCCCATTCCCGGACGGTTCGATCCGACACCAGCCTGAGTATCCGGACGGGCCGATCGCCCTCCGCAAGCGCGTCAAGAAACAAAGCGAGCCGCTTGTTGACGCCTTGAGAGTCGTGGCCAGTCGTGGCTGGCAACGTCGGGGTGATCACCAAACGGGTCAAAGCGGGTAAGTTCCGTGCAAGCTCATTTTGGTCGCGTCGCTGACATGGAAGGGGGCGTGTCGAATCGGTTCCCGCCAAACTCGTTCCACCCTCTGTGCGCTATGGTCAAGCGTCAACCATCTCCCTGAAAATCGCAGCGACTCGGCCGGCCACCGGATCGAGGGTTACGCCCCAGTCGCGTGGCGAGTTGATTGCCGCAGAACCGCAATGGCCGCCGTTGACGCGGGATGCGCTCCGTATCAGGCCCTGCGCGATGGCCTCGACGGTTGGCTCGACCGCCACGATGTTCTCAGAGATCGCTGCTAAGGCCTCGCAGGTCTTTGTGGCGAAGGTGTTGGTGACTGACAGGCCGCCGCATGCAGCCATCTCCAGCACCGGATAGCTTGTGTGGGGCGACAGCATGGGGCAAAGCAAGACATCCGCCCCGCGCAACACCTCTCCGTAGCCGGCATAGTCCATCCACGGTGCCCGGTGCAGCACATGCCCGTTGCCGAGCGGCAGATCCGGAACGCTGCCTCGGCTGCCGATCGACAGGAACTCCCACCCGGCAAACGCCGGGTCAGCAGCGGCCTGGCGCAAGGCCAGCAAGCCGAGGCCGAAGAGGTTGCGGGTGTTGGTCGGCCGCGCGTAGAACAGCAGGCGCCGGGGGCGAGGTGGCGCGCTTGCTGGGCCGGGGTGGAACAGAGCGGCATCCACGGCCGGCTCGAAAACGATGGCGCGGTCTCGCACGATCGGGTCATTCAACCGGCCGAGTGGCTGGATCAGCAGATAGTCGGCCAGCGTCGCCTGATTGATGATCGGCCAGTAGTCCAACCCGTAGGTTTCGATCGCCAGCGCAAAGTTGCTGGACCAGGCATAGAAGCTTGGCTCAAATTCCTGCAGCATGTAAAAAAATTGGCGGCACGGCATCTTCGGCAGCACGGCTTTCAGCTGCTGCGCCGTCGTCCAATGGGTTGCCAAGAAGATGTCTCCAGGGCCGACCTGCATAGGCGGGCCTGCCTGCGCCGCGCTGGCGATCTCGATGTTCGGGACCTCTCCGCCGCCCAGCAAACTGGCGGCGTGCTCATGGAGCCACTGGGAGTCAATCGTCGCGGCCTCGACCGTGGACACCAACCGAACCGGGACGCCCTGCCTCGCGACCCGGCAAGCGAGGTTGATGACGGTATTGGGGCCGCCCGTCATGCCCATGACGGACCAGGCCGAGTCCAGGACATTGAGCGTCGGCATTCTGGCGGGGTCCGCACGATACTGCACGTGCATCGGCACCGCATGCAGAACATCAAGAAGACGTTGCTTAAACAAAACGGGATTTGTAAATTGCAGGAGGTTCCTGGCCAGGCGCTCGGGATCGCTTCGTAGCAGCCTAGCATGAGTGAACACTCTTTTCAGAATGCGGTTGAGGTGCTTCCAGTCGTCCGGCACAGGTGTTCTCCTCCATCGCAGCGTCGGCAAAGCTGTCGCCTCCGCGCGTGGCTGCCCTCGGAGTGGGGCTTGAGGGCTTTCCACAAACAGCCATATCGGAAATTGTTGCTGCCAAGCAATATGTTCACTATGCCCTATGGCGTCGGCGAGTGCGACTCCCGACCCGGCTCCCCCGCGACGCCGCGCATTGCGGCCTGCAACTCAGGCAACCCAGAAGCGACACCATGAGCCCTCCCTTCTTCGACGCTCCTCGCCCGGCGCTGATCGCGGCAGGGGCGCGAATCTGCACCTTGGTCATCGATGCGGAGGAGAGCTTCAACTGGGACACGCCGGTCCGCGGGACGGCCTATACGACCTCCTGCATGCGCAACATCGGCGAGCTGCATAGGATCGTTGGCGCTTACGGGGTCGCGCCGGCTTACCTGCTGACCTACCCCGTGCTTGAGGACATCGACGTTGTTCGCAACCTCCGTCATCAGGCGGGGAAGGGCAGGTGCACGTTGGGCGTGCAATTGCATCCCTGGGTCACGCCCCCGTTCGGCGACGACATCGGGACGCGCTACTCGTTCTCGGGCAATCTCCGCTCCGATCTCGAAGAACGCAAGCTGATTGCCTTGAAGTCCAAATTTGTGGAACGCTTCGGCTTCGAGCCGCTGGTCTATCGAAGCGGCCGGTATGGCGTGAGCCGGGAAACAGCGGGACTTTTGGAGAAGCATGGCTTTGCGATCGACACCAGCCTCGCGCCGCGCACGACCTTTGGCGCCGAGGGGGGGCCGGACACCACGACCCTCGATTACGGGCTGTTCTGGTTCGGCAAGGGGCGCAACCTGCTCGAAGTGCCGTTGTGCCGCAGCGTCGTCGGCTGGGCCGGGTTGGCGGCAGGCGGCTTGTATCGTAACTTGAACAGGCCCTGGACGATGCCCAACCCGATTTCCGCCATGCTGAGCCGATCCCGGTGCGCCGAGCGCATCACCCTCTCGCCGGAAGGCAATGACTTTCCCGCCATGCGACGCTTGGTGAATGGCTTGTGCGCCAGAGGTCAGACCATTCTGGCGCTGAGCTTCCACAGCTCATCCCTTGAGGTGGGCGGCAATCCCTACGTCATGGCTCGCGCTGACCTGCATGCCTTCTACGACCGTTTGTCGGCCGTGCTGGACTATTTCGCGAACGACCTGGGTTTCGGCTTTGCCGACATCTTGCACGTTCCGGATCACCTCCTGGACGCTCCATCCTTGACCTCCCCGAGCGATTTCACGATCCCGGCGAACGCAATGGGGCGGCGCTGTTGACAGCGTCAGGCAGCATCCTCCTGATTGCAAGCAACTTCCCGCCAGTTCGCGGCGGCTCGGCCGTTGTTTATGACAACCTCGCCCGAAATGCTGACGGGCGGATCATCGTTCTGGCACCCAAGATCAATTATCGAGACGGCCTGCCCATCATCGGCTGGCGCGAGCATGACCGACATGCGCCTTACCGCATCATCCGCCTCCCGCTGCTGCGCACGAAGCTGCGGGATGGAAAGCGTGAGGGCCTATGGAAGCTGTCGCTCCTCATCAACGACATCTGGATCAGGTTACGCCTCATCGCGACAGCCCTCGCCGTGATCCGGCAGGAGCGCATCTCTGCTGTCTGCATCGGGGAGCTTCTGGCAAGCGGCTGGATGCTCAGCATCCTGCGTTGGCTCACCAAAGCGCGTCTCCTCGTCTATGTGCACGGCGAGGAGATCACGACCGAGGACGGCTACGACAAGGGCGCTCGCCGGCGGCGCCAAGCCTTGCTGGCGGACCGGATCATCGTTGTCAGCCGGTTTACCCAAGACGCGATTCGCTCCTTGCTCGGCCCGGGCGCCGATGCCAAGCTCAGCCTCATCGGCAACGGCGTGGATACCAGACGCTTCCGTTGCGGGGAAAGGCAACCGGAGCTGCTCGACCAATACAGCTTGCGGGGCCGGTTTGTTTTTGTATCGGTCTGCCGCCTGCTTGAAAAAAAGGGCATAGACAATGCCATTCGCGCCTTCGCTGAACTCGACGCCCTCGATCAAGGCTGCAGCTACCTGATCGTCGGGATGGGTCCGTTTCAGCAGGAACTGCGAGAGATTGCCGCCGCGACCGGCGCCAAGGACCGGATCGTATTCACTGGCGAGGTGACCGATGACGACTTGGCCGATCATTACCGCTTGGGCGACGTCTTCGTCATGCCGAACCGTGAGCTTGCCAACGGCGATACCGAGGGGTTCGGCCTGGTGTTCCTGGAAGCCAATAGCTGCGGGTTGCCGGTGATCGCCGGGCGTGACGGCGGCAGCACGGACGCCGTGTGCCACGGGCAGAACGGCCTCATCGTCAACGGGAGATCGGTTGCAGAGATCGCGTCCGCAATGGCGATGCTGCGGTCCGACACGCTGCTGCGCGCCAAGCTTTGCAGGGGAGGACGCGCCATAGCAGCCGCGGCTGATTGGCAGGGGAAGGCTGCGATGTTCGTGCGGCTGTGCGCCGGTGAAACGGGAAACGTTGCTCGCGTGAGCTGCCAGGAGCTCTGACCTCAACGCCTGGCTCCCAAACGCCGAGCGATCTTCAGAAGGCCGGTGGCGCAAACCGGATGGCTTCCGCCGTCTGGTCTGCACCACTGGGGGCGCATCACGGCCCGGGCCGGCCCGCCGTCCGTCCGATCCCGCAATAATCCAGCCCGGCGGCAGCGACTGCCGCCGGGTCGAACACGTTGCGCAGATCCATCACCAGGCGCCCGCGCATCGCTTGGCACAGCCGCTCCGGCGACAAGGCCCGGAACTCGTTCCACTCCGTCACCACCACCAGCACATCCGCGCCCTCGGCGGCGTCGTAGGCGTCGGCGCAATACGTCACGCTGTCCGGCAGCAGGGCGCGGGCACCGTCCATGCCGACCGGGTCGAACGCACGGATCGATGCGCCTTCCTCCGCCAAGCGGCTGATGATGGGGATGCTGGGGGCGTCGCGCATGTCGTCCGTTTCCGGCTTGAAGGTCAGGCCGAGCACCGCGACGGCCTTGCCGTGCACCGACCCGCCGCAGGCCTGGATGATGCGGGCGGCCATGCCGGACTTGCGCGCGTCGTTCACCGCGACCGTCGCCTCGACCAGGCGGGACGGCGCGCCCCAGTCCTGGGCGATCCGCATCAGCGCCAGGGTGTCCTTCGGGAAGCAACTGCCGCCGAAGCCGGGTCCGGGGTGCAGGAACTTGCGCCCGATCCGGCCGTCCAGCCCGATGCCGCGGGCCACGTCGTGCACGTCGGCGCCGACCTTCTCGCACAGGTCGGCCATCTCGTTGATGAACGTCACCTTCATTGCCAGGAAGGAGTTGGCGGCGTACTTGGTCAGCTCCGCCGCCTCCAGGCTGGTGAACAGGATCGGCGCCTCGATGAGATAGAGCGGGCGGTAAAGCCGGCGCAGCACCTCGCGCGCCCGCTCGCTGTCCGTGCCGATCACGACGCGGTCGGGGCGCATGAAATCGCCGATGGCGCTGCCTTCGCGCAGGAACTCGGGGTTGCTCGCGACATCGACCTCAAGGTCCGGTCGGGCGCGCCGCATGATCTCGGCGATGCGGCGGCCGGTGCCGACGGGGACGGTCGATTTCGTCACCACCACGGCATAGCCGGTGAGCGCGCGGGCGACCTGCTCGGCGGCGGCGTTGACATAGGACACGTCGGCATGGCCGTCGCCGCGGCGGGTGGGGGTGCCGACGGCGATGAACACGGCCTCCACCCCGGCCACGGTGGCAGCCAGGTCGTCGCTGAAATCGAGGCGCCCGGCGGCAACGTTGTCCGCCACCAGCCGGTCGAGTCCCGGCTCGTAGATGGGCATGCGGCCTTCTGCCAGGGCGGCCAGCCGCGCCGGGTCAGATTCCACGATGCCGACCTCGACGCCTAGGTCGGCGAAACACGCGCCGGAGACCAGTCCCACGTAGCCGCCGCCGATCATCGCGATGCGCAAATCCTGTCTCCCGGCTAACCTGCGTGCTGAAAGTCAATTTCGTTGGAGCGATGTAACTTGGCACATTCCCGGTCACAGGACCAAACGGGTATTGGAAACCAGGCGATTTACCATCACGCCGCATCGCGGTAACAACCCAGCATTGAAATCAGGAGCGGTTCATTGCATCTTGAGCGTCGTGTCCTCGTCACGGGTGGTGCCGGCTTCCTGGGGTCCCATCTTTGCGAACGCCTGCTGGATGCCGGGTGCCATGTGCTGTGCGTCGATAACTTCTTCACGGGGACGCCGCGCAACATCGCGCACCTGCACGACAATCGCAATTTCGAGCTGATGCGTCACGACGTGACGTTCCCGCTGTTCGTCGAGGTGGACGAGATCTACAACCTCGCCTGCCCGGCGTCGCCCATCCACTACCAGCGCGACCCCGTGCAGACCACCAAGACCAGCGTGCTGGGCGCCATCAACATGCTCGGCCTCGCCAAGCGCACGGGGGCCAAGATCTTCCAGGCGTCCACCAGCGAGGTCTATGGCGACCCCTCGATGCATCCGCAGACCGAGGAGTACTGGGGCAACGTGAACCCCATCGGCTCGCGGTCCTGCTACGACGAGGGCAAGCGCTGCGCCGAGACGCTGTTCTTCGACTACCGCCGCCAGCACCGGCTGAAGATCAAGGTGGCCCGCATCTTCAACACCTACGGACCCCGCACGCATCCGCGCGACGGCCGCGTGGTGTCGAGCTTCATCGTGCAGGCGCTGACCAACCAGGACATCACGGTGTTCGGGGAAGGGCAGCAGACCCGCTCCTTCTGCTATGTCGATGACCTGATCGACGGCTTTGTCAAGCTGATGGACAGCCCGGACGAGGTCGCCGGGCCGGTGAACCTCGGCAACCCCGGGGAGTTCACCATTCTGGAACTCGCGCAGAAGGTGATCGACCTTACGGGGTCGCAGTCCCGCATCATTCACCGGCCCTTGCCGGAGGACGACCCCAAGCAGCGCCGCCCGGACATCGCGCAGGCCAAGGCGGCGCTGGATTGGGAGCCGGCGGTCTCGCTGACAGAAGGGCTGCGGCGGACGATCCCGTACTTCGAGGCCTTGCTGTCCACCCTGCCGCCGGGCTTGATGGTGCACGGACGCTGAAGCGGCGTTGGAGACGCATCATTGAGATGCTTGGCACAGGACACGAGCATGGACACCGAGAAGCCCGCAGCCGACGCCACCGCGATCTGGGACGAGCGCTACGAAAAAGGGGAGCACGTCGGGTCCCAGGCGGTGATCGAGGGCGATCCCATCGACTTCACCCAGCACAAGTTCCTGTATCAATACGCCGTCGCCAAGCCGCTGACCGGGTCGCTCGACGGCTGGTCGGTGGACAGCATCGCCCGGCAGTTCTTCACGCCCCCCCCCGCCCGCGTGCTGGCCATCGGCTCGGGCATGGCGTTCCTGGAGGAGTACCTGGTCGCCCAGAACTATGCCCAGCACGTCACGGCCTATGAGATGTCCCGCACCGCCATCGAGGGTGCGCGGGCGCGGGTGGCAGGCAAGGAATACGCCGCCCGGCTCGACCTGCGCTGCGGCGACGTGCTGACGGAGGATCTGCCGACCGCCGGCTATGACGCCGTGTTCGTACAGGCGGCGATCCACCATTTCGCTGAGATCGAGGAGATGTACGCGCTGATGCACCGGGTGCTGAAGCCCGGCGGCCTCCTGTGGTTCGACGAGTACATCGGCCCCGACCACCACATATATGAGCCGGAGGTGCTGGCGATCATGGACGAGGTGAACGACTGCCTCGCCCCGCAGTACCGCTGGGACGTGCTGGCGAAGCACACCCGCAGCATGGTGCCGCGCCCGTCGCTGGAGTTCATGATGGGGCACGACCCGTCGGAGGGCGTGCATGCGTCCCGCATCCTGCCGCTGACCTATCAGTGGTTCGACGTGATCCACCGCCAGGACTACGGCGGCGCGATCATGCGGCCGTTCTTCACCGGCATCCTGCCGAATTTCGACTGGTCCGACCCCCGCGACCAGACAGTGGCCCGGCTGATCATCCTGATCGAGCAGATGCTGACCCGGCAGGGCGTGCTGCCGAACTACCACACTGCCCTCGTCGGCCGCCGCCGCGAGCAGCCCCTGCCGCCGCTGACTGCGGAGGAGGAGCGGCGGATCAACTACGCCGACTGGCCCGGCCTCATCGCGAAAGCGGCGCCGAAGCCGGCCCCGAAACCGGCGTCGTCTGGGCTGCTGGCGCGTCTGCTCGGACGGTCGTAGCAAAGGAGGGACGGCCGGGCTTCCAGCGGAGCGCCGGCGCCTCGACCAGGTGCCAGGACAGCAGGGCAAACGGCACGGTGAGCACCATGCAGGTGGCAATCGGGTACTCGTTGCGCGGCATGGCGGCGATCACGATCTGCTGCACCGGGAACGCATACAGGTACATGCCATAGGAAAGATCCCCGAGCCGCCCGGCCCGGCGCACCACCGGCATCGACATGCGGCCGAAGCAGATGACCATGTAGGGCAACGTCACCCATTCAATCGGCAGGTTCCACCAGCTGTACCAGCTCGCCACCATCCAGTTCAGCGTGTAGCCGAGCAGGGCGAAGTCGGCCCGGTAGAAGTTTGGCACCCGGTCGCCCAGCAGCCGGTACAGGCCGCCGATGAAGAAGAATGGCACCTGGACCAGCATGTACTTGACGTCGGTGTTGTAGAAGACGATGGGCAGGCCCTCGTAGCCGTAAAACAGCCACATGCCGGCGACGCCCGCGGCGACCCCGCCGATGCCGAGCGCCCACAACCGCGGCCGCAGCGGCAGCAGGGCCAGCAGCGGCACGGTCACGTAGCACAGCACCTCGGGGAACAGGCTCCACAGCGAGCCGTTGACGGCGCCGTTCAGCCTCATGCCGTCGAACACGCCGGGCAGGTACAGCCGCTGGAACAGCCACATGTTCTGCAGGTACTTGAGCACCTCGCCGTTGTGCAGATAGGCGTGGAGCGGCAGGTTGCTGAGCCGAGGGCCGAGGACGTAGGCGGTGGCGAGCACGCAGGCAATCAGGCCGGGGAAGATGCGCAAAGCCCGCTTGGCCAGGAACAGCCGCAGGTTCGGTGTGCGCTGCCAGCTTCCGGTGACCATGTAGCCGCTGATGGCGAAGAAGATGTCGAGGCCGATGCGCGCGAACGGCACGCCCCAGAAGCCCGGGCCGGCCGGAGTCGCCAAGATCCAGCCATGCCCGTAGATCACCATCCCCGCCGCGAACAGCCGCAGGGCGTCGAAGTTGTTGTTCCGGTGCGGTTCGGTCATCATGCCGGTTGGACCATCGTTGCGCGCGAGTGGGCCGCGACCGACTGCACCGCCTGTTCCCAGCGGGGCGACAACGCCGCCGATTGGTAGAGCGCCGCCTGGCGCAGGCCGCGGTCGCGCATCTCCGACAGCACCCCGGTTTCCCGCGGCAGCTCGACCAGGCGGGCCAGGATCGCAGCCAGTTCCTCGTCGTCGTAGGGGTCGAAATACGCGGCGGCGTCGCCGTACACCCAGCGGTGCACCGGGATGCCGCTCGCGACCAGCGGCGCGCCGCAGGCCATGCCCTCGACACCGCTGTAATCGAACCCTTCCGCACGGCTGGGGGCAACGACCAGGTGGGCCATCGAGTACAGCACCCGAAGCTCGGCCAGCGGCACGCCGGACACGTGGTAGGCGCCTTCCCGCACCAGCAGCTTGAGTTCGGCCAGCTCCGCATCCGAGCGCCAGCCGGGATTGGCGACAATCAGCAACTGCATCGGCGCCTTGGTCATACGACGCGCGATCTCGAAGCCGCGGAACAAACGCAGGTAGTTCTTGCGCGGCTCCAGCGTCGAGACGGCGATGATGAGCTTCGGCAACGGCGCGTCCGGCGCTTCCCGCCGCCCGCCGGCCGTTGCCGTCGCCGTGCTGGCCCGGCGGCGCAGGATGGTGCGCAGCTCGCTCTCCGACCGCACGTCGGGACGGTACTCGGGGGCGACCAGCGCCGGGATGGTGTGGACGCGCGGCTCGCTCTCGGGAAACAATTGCAGCACGTCCTCCCGCACCGGCTCGCTGTCGCAGAAGAAGTGCGCGCCCTGGTCCATGTTGCGCTTCAACATGCGGGCGTGGCTGTTGGTGTGCGGCCAAGGCTCGCCGATGGTATGGGGGCTGAGCAGCGGCAGCGCGTCGTAGTAGCGGACCATGAACTGCGTGCCCGGCGTCACCCGGTAGGGCGAGACGGTGGCGGCGAAGAACACGTCCCAGCCCGCCGTGTTGAGCCGCCGCTGGAACGGCAGCGGCAGCAGCGACAGGCTGCGCGCGTTCTCGTGGCCCAAGGCGGTCGCGAAGAACTCGGCGCGGGACAACAGGCCGCGGTCGGACGGCGGCAGCGTGTTGTCGAACAGCTTCATCCACAAGTAGTCCTCGAACAGCACGGGGTCGATGGGCAGGTCGAGTTGCTCCTCCCGCTGCGCGAGGCTCAGGATGGTGGTGACGTGGTGCATCCGGCGGCGGATCGGGCCGGGCAGCAGGAACGACAGGCCGGGCGGCGCGTGGTGGCGCTTGGTGTCCTGGCTGATCAGCACGCGCGCCTGCTGCAAGGTGCGGTCGAACGGCGTCTGCCCGGCGGCAGCGCGGCGCGGCGGCCCGGCGAAGTGGATGCCGGAGGCAAGGCCGCCCAGCCGCCCCAGCTTCATGTCCGAGAACAACTGGAACAGCAGCCGGGTTTCCTGCGGGATGCCGGCAAAGCCCTCGTAGCACGGGCGCAGGTCCACCAGGAGGGACGGGCGCGGTTTGGTCAAGTGGGCGCCCGGGCGTCGAGGACCGGGCTATCGCGGTGATGGGCAAGCACCGTAAACCCGGCCGCGGTCAGCGCCGCCGCATCTTCCGCCCGGCCCGGCCGGACCCAGCGGGCGCCGGGCCGAAGGACTGAAAGGGCCGCCATGGGGTCGAGAGCCGCGCCCCCGACCAGCAGTTCGCATGGTCCGTCGCCAGGGAGTCCATGGCCCAACCGCGACGCCAGGGCTGGCGGCACGTCGTCGTGCACCCGGACCAACAGCCGCACGAGGCGGGGCGCCGCGTCGGCGATGCTGCGCCGTTGGCCGGCGGGCAGCCCCTGCAAGATGGCGCTGGCCAGAACTTGCGCCTCCATGTCGCTGCCGCAATCCGGGCAGGGGAGGGGGGGCGCGGAGGCGGACCGTCCGCAGACCCGGCACG
>CAXTUQ010000011.1:0-25464 GCA_964247405.1 uncultured Acetobacteraceae bacterium | reverse complement strand
CTCTGGCGCTCGACCGTCGACGATCAGCACGACCGGCTTCTTGCGCTTGCGCACGAGGTCGCGCAGAGCCCGCTCGCGCAGTTCGACCTGGGTCGAGGCCTTCGGCCCCTTGTCGGTCGAGAGGTCGCAGAACAGCGCCGTGATCAGGGTGCCCAGTGTGGCGCGGTTCCGCTCGATGGCCATGGAGCGCGACATGAGAACCCGGCCTTCCTTGGTCAGCACCTCCTGCAGCCGGCGCAGCGTCACCGTCTTGCCCGCGCCGACCACACCGCAGAGCGCGACCAGGTCGCCTTCGTACACGGCTTGCTTCACGTCTTGGAGCAGTTGGCGGTGGTGCGCGGTCTCGTAGTAGCCAACCGCCCGCGGCGAGCGCGCCAGGCCGTAGTACTCCATCCCCTCAGCGCGCATCGCCGCGCACGGTCGCGGAAGTAGCCCCGCACGCAGGCGATGACCGTGCGCCGGTCGAGCGTGTCCCGAAGCAGGGCGTCAATGTGGCCGCGGTCCTCGGCCGTGAGCTTGGCGAGCGCGAAGCCGAGGTAGTCGGCAATCGCCAGCTTGGCCGCCAGCACGCTGGGGTAGCGCAGCTCTCGGTAAGGGTCGGGATCGGCAAAGGGCACGAACGGCGGCGCGGCGACGGGCGTGGGCGGGAACGGCACCGGGTCCGGGCCGTCGAGGGCTGCGCGCGGCAGGCCGAGCTTGCCGGCCAGCGCCTCGATCCGGTCCACCCGCTCGTCGGCCGCGGACCGGCGAAAGCTGCGGTAGCGGTGCAGCGGGATCGGGCCGTCGATAGGTCCGAACGGGCCGAACCGCTGGTCGGCATGCTCGACGAACAGCTCATGGTCGAACAGCCCCCACCACAGCGTCACCGTCTCGCCGGCCAGCGATGGCTCGACCTCGTAACTGACCCCGTCCACCTGCACCCGGGCGTCCGCGCCGACGCCGCCGCTCAGGTTCACGGGCGAAGGCGCGGAAGCGGTCCCACGTGCACATGGCCCGCATGCCCCCGGGCGGCAGGCTCGCCGCCCAGTCCTCCGCACGCGAGCGCGGCTCGGAGCGGTGTGGCTGGGCGTTGTAGCGGACGAGGTAGCGCCGCAGCCACAGGTTAGCCTCCGCCTCGTCGCGCGGCGTATGGAAGTGATACAGCGTCTCGTGCGCCTCTTTGACGGTACGGAACGGGCGCTCGACCTTGCCCTTCGCCCGCGCGGTCACGCGCCGCCCGTCCGAGCCGCGCGGCGTGTGCGGGCGCACCTCGACGCCGAGCTGGGCCATGGCGCGGCGGAAGGTGCCGGATTTCGCCACGGGGCCGTGGTCGAGGTAGAGCATCCCAGGGATGCCCTGCAGCATCAGCCCGTCCTCGTCCTTGGGCGCCATCGCGTTGAACAGGAAGCGCAGCGCCGCAACGACATCCTCGCCGTACACGCAACGGTATTCCTGGTAAGCGGTGCCCGAGCGGTCGTCCACGACGCTGAACAGCATCAGGGTCGGCGGCCCCCGGCCCGGCTCGACCCACAAGGGCGCCGGCACCTGCTTGAGGTCGGAGGGCGACATGTCGAACTGCCAGCACTCGTTGGCTCGCTCGGCTTGGAACCGCGCCGCCGGCGGCGGCTGCGCCATGCGCCGGTCGTCCAACTTCCAAGCGCGCAGGTAGCGGTTCACCGTGGTGCGGGTCAGCAGCCCCGGCGGCGCTTGGACCAAGCCCTCCGGCGTCTCGACCCCGTGCTCGACCAGAAGCTCCAGGGCGCGTCCGGTCGAGAGGTGGCGGCCTTTGCGGTTGGTGGTGCGCAGCTTCATCGCCGCGATCAGCTCGCAGAAGCGCTCCATCTCGCGCCGCGACAGCTTGCGCGGACGGCCGCGGTCGCGCCGATGCAGCGGGCGCGGCCGGAACTGCTCGCGCAAGGCCCTGTACAAGGTTGCGACCGAGACCCCGTGCAGATCAGCGCAGCCCTGGACCAGCGCGCCGCGCTCGGTGGACCGGGCCGGCAGATCCTCCAGCTTGCCGCGGAGCGCCACCAGCGTCTCGTCGGAGGGCCGCTTGCGCCGCACGTCAGGCACAGACGGCTTCGGCGAGGTAGTTGTAAAGGGTCGGCTTGGAGATGCCCATCATGCGGCAGATCTCGCGGATGGTGTGCTGCTTCTCGTTGCAGAGCTTGACCGCGAGCTGGCGCTTGGCGGGTTCCAGCACCTTGGGCCGTCCGCCCTTGCGCCCGCGGGCGCGCGCCGCGTTCAGCCCGGCCTGGGTCCGCTCGCGCACCAGGTTGCGCTCGAACTCGGCCAGCGCCCCGAACATGTGGAACACGAGCCGGCCGCCGCTGGAGCTGGTGTCGATCCTCTCCGGCACGCTCATCAGCCCGATGCCCAACTCGTCGAGCTTCCGGCCGAGCAGGATCAGGTCGTGCAGCGAACGGCCAAGCCGGTCGAGCCGCCACACCGTCACCATCGCGGGCCACTTCGAGGGCCATGGCGAGGCCCGGCCGCGCCGCCTTGGCGCCGCTGATGCGGTCCTCGTAGATTTTCTCGCAGCCGGCCAGGTGCAGCGCGTCGCGCTGCATGTCGAGGTTCTGGTCGTCGGTGGATACGCGAGCATAGCCGATCAGCATGGCGCCTCAGCGGTCAAGGAACCCGTCCGGGCTGGAGCAAGTTGGCCCTAGAAACTATGACCGGGTTCCATGCCCGACGTCGAGCCGTAAATGGGCGCATTCGGGATTGACCTCGGCGCGGGCATGAAACCGGTCGTTTCCCGACCCTGCCAGGGTCGTCGCCAGGTGCGATCAGCATGGGCACGAGCCGCCGATGATTGCGATCCCAGGCTCGGATGATTGCGATCCGCTACACATAGCTGCACCGAGAATGCGGAAGGACCCGCCGACGTTCTTGCACAGGTGCGCGGGCAGGTTCTTGGTACAACCGGCCGGCGGAGTGCTCTGGTAGAAGTCAACGGCGGCGAGGGAGGAGATCGCGCGCCGGCAAGCCCGTTTTCGCCGACCGACAAGCGGTCGATCTCCTCGAAGCTGCGCGAACCGTCAGGGTAGAACCCCTGCCGCGCTTTGGTTTCAGGGCGTTGGGCGCGGCGCACTCCTCCCAAGCCTGGCCGTCGGCCTGGACGGCCATGTAAGGGAGCGGATAAAGCCCGTCATCGGGGTGAAGCTCGACCTCGTAGACGGGCTTGTCCGCCTCGGTCGCGCTCACGGCTGAACACGCCATCCGCGCCGAGGTAGCCGTCTGGCGGACCGTAAAGCTCGGCCGCATCCGCTTCGAGGGGATGGGCCGAGAACTGCTCGACATAGACCTTGACTGGCGCGGCAAGGCGTTGCGCCCGAAGCGCGTCGAACACCGGCACGGTCCCGTCCACATTCTGCCGCAGGGGCAGGCCGCGCTTCGCCCGTGCCTTGTTCGACGTCACCAGCGGCGGGGTGTTCTGGATCGTCGCCCTCGGCCCCGACACATGGGCGATGCGCGCTTTGTCGGTCGTTGCTTCTTCCCGATAGGGGCGGTTGCGAGACGTGCCGGGGCCGCGCAGGACGCCAGAGTGGTTGGCCGCCGGTTGGCCGGGGAGGCTGGCTGACAAGCTTCAAACGTCCGGGGAAGCCAGGGCGACGGCCTCGACCTCGATTTTCCACGCTGGATTGGCAAGTCCCCTGACATAGACGACGGTGGAGGCGGGGCGGTGATCGCCGAAATGCTTCGCGCGGGCGCGCGGGACGGCGCCCCCTGCGTCATCCTCCACCAGGTATGTGACGAGCTTGATGACGGCTTCCGGCGTGACGCGCTTTGCCGCGAGGACGGCGACGATGTTCGCATAAACCTGGTCGGCCTGCTCGGCCAACGTCGCTGCGGCATAACCGTCCAGCCTGACCGGCACCTGCCCCGATAGAAAGATGAGGCCAGAGTTCGCGGGAACCTCCACCGAATGGCTGTACGCCCCCATGGGCGGCGCGACTTGCTCAGGGTTGTCAAGCTTCAAGGGCATGATTGCCTCCGTTCTGTTTGGGCGCTGCTACGCGGCAGGGGTGCGGAGCCGAATGGCCAAGCTACTCGACCCGCACCTGCTACGGCCGGCTCGGTTTAATCCTCTAAGCCTTGCTCCAGACTGCATGCATAGTCTGGGGTGCATGTAGGCTGGCCCGTGAATTGTGATAGCCGCCTTTCAGGACCATCCCGATCTGCACCGTATCAATGTTGTTTCTGAGCGGTTGGGGTGGATTTCCCTAGATGAGCCGCCCACAAAGAGCCTCGGGGTGTGAATGCGTTGAAGCCGATAATCGTGTATGAGGTTTGCACACCTGGAATTTTGTGCAATCGTTCATTAATGAGGACGCCGGGATCAATATCGTTCGACAGGTGAAAAAATGCGATAAGGTCGAATGTATCAGATGTGGAATACACAAAGCCGGTTTCGGGCACTTTATCATTGATCTACTCGGCGACGCTGTGTGCCTCGCTGAGAGTACATTTGAATTGAACAAATATATTCATTTTTTAGAGTTGGCTCAGTAATGCGAACCACATTGAGAGGAAGTTTTCAGAATTCACGAGCAAGCCTGCCTGCAACCAGGAATAGGCATGCGGCACGGAGCAGGAATTGCACAATGAACCCGAGCCGGTCGTAGCGCAGCGCCAAGCGCCTGTTCTCCAGCAGCCAGGCACTGCTGCGCTCCACCGGCCAGCGGCGTCCACCCAAGCCCGACCCGCTTGGTTGCCGCCGCTTGTGGATGTGCGGGTCAGCCCCGAAGCTACGGCACAGGTCGCGGTTGCCGTCGGCGTCGTAGCCTTTGTCCGTGAACATAGTGGCAATGCGGGCCACAACGGCGAAGGCGGAAAGGAACAGGCGCTCGAAGACGAGCATGTCATTGACATTGGCCGCCGTGGCCGCGCAGGCGATGGGGATGCCCTCGCCAGTCACCGCGACGTGGTATTTCGTGCCCCGCTTGCCCAGCCGACAATGCTCCGCATTGCGGCGGGTCGGTCGGATTGGGGCCGGTCAGGTCGCCGGCGCGCTTGGCGCGCACCAAGCAGCTACCCAGGATGAGCGTGGGATTGCCGCGCAGCATGGCGACCAGCAGGGCGTGCACCTGCGCCAGCACACCCGTTCGCGCCCAGCGCTCCAAGGCACGGCGCAGGGTCGAGCCGCTGACCATGTCCTTCGTCGCCTTCAGGCTGCGCCACGGCGTGTCCTCGCGCAGGAACCGGCGCAAGGTGGTCAGCACGCGCACGGTCGCGGCAGGCGGGTGCCCCGGCCCCGCGTCACGTTGCCCCTCGCAGCACCCGACCACCGTCGCGATCAGATCCAACATCCTGAAATCCAATCTGCCCCACTCCGAAAAGCTGGAGATGGGCATCGTGCCTGGCTGACTCGCAGTTGGATCAACTCAACTCAGAGTGGTTGTGGAAACCACCTCTAAGCGGGCGTTCAGGTTGGCGGATTCGAAGCGGCCGAGCATGACGGCTCGCATCGGTAGGCTCTACGATGCCGTAGATGGGGACGAAACGGTAGAGCGGCCGGCCACGCGTAACCATTGGTCGCGAGGTGAAGAGCCTACTACCGGCAACGTAGCGGACCTCGCGTTCCGAGGACCTGCCTCTGCTCAAGGGGCGCAGTGAACGCCGAAAGGACACTCGACCCTATCGGCGTTCCTGTGGCCTGTCGTCAGGCCGCGGCCCGCGTCCTGAGCCCGTCCAGCACCGGGAAGAGGTCGCTTGGCTCTGGCCGTTTCGTGTAGTCCGGGTTGACCTCGGCGTAGGCGATGACTCCGTCCTGCCCGATCACGATCCGTGCCGGCATCGGCAAGGTCCAGCTGTCCTCTCCGTTGAAGCCTGGCAGCGGACCACCGAGCTTCTTATGCATCTCTCGCATCTCTTCGGGCACCGACCAGCGCAGGCCAAACGCCGCGCCGACCTCGCCGCCCTTGTCGGCCAGGATGGGAAAGGTCAGCGCGTTCTCGCGTTGGGCCTTGCGGCTGTTCGCCGGCGTCTGCTGCGAGATCGCCAGCAGGGACGCACCCCGGGCCTCGATTTCGCTTAGAACTTCCTGCAGTGCCTTGAGCTCGATGTTGCAGAACGGGCACCAGACGCCTCGATAGAAGCTCAGGACCACCGGACCCTTCGTCAGCAGGTCGGCCGAGGACATCATGGTGCCGTCCTGGTCCGGCAGGTTGAACGAAGGTGCACGATCGCCCGTCTTGAGCGCCCGCTCAACCTGACCACTCGCCACCAGTGCCTTGATCGTCCGGCCCGAAACCGCCCCGAGTTCGGGCGGGGCATTCGGTTTCGGTTCGGCTTTGTAGGCGTTCAGCTTGTCTTGCAGGGTCATGTCGGCCTCCTTACTGTAGCAGACGATACAATAAGGGACCGTCGCTTTGCCGCCGTCAACAAGATTCTTCATCAGACGCTACAATCAGGGTATGTTCGGGCCATGGCACGCATGATCGGCTTCGACTACGGTCAGGCGCTGGATAAGGCGACATGGCTGTTCTGGAGGGATGGCTATGCTGGCACGTCGACGCGCGACCTGCTGAAGGCCATGGGGATCGGCGAGGGCTCGTTCTACAACACGCTGAAGAGCAAGAAGCACCTCTACCTGGAATGCCTCGCTCGCTACGAGCAGACAGAAGGACGCAAACGCGGGATTGCCTTGATGTCGGCGCCGACGGCCAGCCAGGGCATCCGGGCGCTGTTCGGCGCCGTGTTCGATTGTCTGGACAACCCGCAGACACCGTCCCGTCTCTGTATGCTGGCAGCCATGGTTTCCGAGGAGGTGCTGTCCGATCCCGAGCTGAGGGTCCGCGTCGAGCATGACATGGAACGCATCCAGGCGCGCCTGGCCGAACGACTTCGTAAAGACCGCGACGCCGGCGTGCTGCCGGCGGGACTGGAGCCGGAGACGATCGCGTCGGTGATCGTCACCTACGCGCAGGGCATTTGGCGCATGGCGCTGGTTCAATATGACCGGCCCCGTTTCGAGCGGCAGACCGATGCTTTCCTGACCGGCCTGGGACTTTAGGTGCCCATTTCAGTTTTGGGAGCGCGCAATAGGTCTTGTTCGGACCGGCGAACCAGGCGAAAGCCACGTGCCTCGTCTTAGCTATGGGGGCACTGGAGCCCAAGGAGGTGTCGGGTCACCGACGTTCGCGGGATTGCAAGAGTCAGAACGACCGCGAACACGAGCATGCCTGCAGAATACCAAATTCCCGCGTCGAAATCCCCCGTTAAATCTGTAAGAACGCCAACGATAGACGGGCAGGTCAGGGCTCCCGCAATCCCGACCGTAGCGATGACGCCGATGCCAAGCGGGCGCGCCCTGGCCGGAAGGACGGCGGCCGGCATGGTCCAAAGGATCGCGACAGCGGTGAGGCTTCCAACATTGGACATGGCGATACCGAGCAGGCGCAATACTGGAGCGGACGACATGAGGAACAGGACCCAGCCGCAAGCGGCTAGTGCGACCGGGACCACGCAATGGATGATACGCTCCTGCCGCCGGTCGGAGGACGCCGCCCAGATTGGCATAAGGAACATCGCGGCAAGACTGGGGATCGCGGACAACGCCCCAACTGCAAGCAGGCTGCTCCCGTTGCCAAGCACGCTGCGGATGATGAGCGGCTGCCAGACTACGACCGTGTTTGTGTTGGTGATGATACAAAAATAAGCGCCGCATAGGAGAAGGAATGGCGCCCTTAACAACGGTCGTCCGCCCGCGGAGCTCGCGCTCTCGAATGGCTCGTTCTCTTTTTCCAAGGCCTGCTGCAGCGTCTCACGCTCAGCCTGGGTCAACCAGGCAGCCGTGGCCGGCCTGTCCGGGAGGACACGCCAGACTGCAACACCCAGGGCGACCGCGGGCAGCCCCGTCAATACGAATAGCCATTGCCATCCGGCGAAGCCGAGGCTCCCATCCATGCTTTGCAGGATCAGAACGGACCCGATCGCCCCAATGATGGATGCGACCTGCTGCGCAAGCAGGAAGATCGCCGTCGCCTTGCCGCGGCGGCGAGTCGGAAACCAATAGGTCAGATAGAGCATCACGCCGGGAAGGAATCCCGCCTCGGCGACGCCGACGAGCATCCGCAGCGCGCCGAGGCTGAGCGGTCCCACTGCGAAAACCGTCAAGATCGTGGCCAAGCCCCAGGTAAAGACGATGCGTGCGATCCATCGCCGGGCGCCAAAGCGCGCCAGCATGAGGTTGCTTGGAATTTCGCACAAGATATAGCCGACATAGAACATGGTGCCGACCAAGCCGAAGGCGGTCGCGCTCAAGCCCAAGGCGTGATTCATCGAGAGTGCTGCGAAAGATATATTGATCCGATCGAGGTTGTTCACCATTTGCAGAACAAACAAGATACTTATTATACGTCGAAAGGCCTTTACCTCAACCGACGGCGCACTACGACCCGCACTAGGGCTTTTGCCATCAAACACTTGTAGTGTGCTCCGCCGTAAGTTGCTCGAAGCTGGCACGTCGTCCCGAGCAGGGGAGGAAAGGAGCGCTTCTCTTGCAGTCGGTGCCAACGTGTTCGAGTAGAGGGATTTGGTGCTATTCTGGAGTACGAAGCTTTGAGCGTTTCAACTTCGATCGTGCCCTCGGGTGTGAGTTGGGTCTCGCCTGTGTGTCTACCGATAGGGTTGCTGCCGATCATCCGGAGCCGCCAATCTGTTGGCTTTCCCAAATGGCAGATGGATCTCCTTGTCCAAGGCTTGACTCGAACGACAGGCTGGTTAGTTCGCCCGATCGATTTGAGGCGTCTCAGCCGTTAAGGGTCGACTGTAGCATGGCAGGAGTGGTGACGGGAGTTTTCGCGCCACTCCGGACAATCAACGCTGACAAGACCAGGCCGGCGGCAGCAAGATACATCGCCCCAGCATAGTTGCCGGTATACTGCTTGATCCATCCGGTCAGGATCGGCGCGGTGAAACTGCCGACCAATCCGACGCAGGTGACGAGGGCGATACCTACAGGCCTTTCCTCCACACGCAAGAAAGAGGTCGGGATGGTCCAGAACACCGACAAGGCGGCAAAGGTGCCCACCAAAGCCAACAAGACGCCTAGCCCGACCATCAGCAGGCTGTTCTCCCCCGAGGCGCAGAGGAGAAAGCCCGCGGCGGCCGTCACCGCCGCGATCAGCATGTGGTTCGGCCGCTCTGCCGCCCTGTCCGACCGCCGGCCCCAGGCGACCATCGCGACGGCCGCCACGGCATTGGCGCCACCCAGGATAAGGCCGGTCTGCAACGACGAAAGCTTGAACGGCGCGAAGAACAGAGGAAACCAGGGCTGTGCACCAAGGCCGTAGTTGAAGCAGAGATAAGCGATCGCATACAGCCACGTCCGTGGATTGGTGAACGCAGCCAGTTTTGCGGGCTGCACGGTAAGGTCGACCAAGCTAGGTCTCGTGCTCGCCTCGATTTGCGCCTTCTCCTGTTTGTTCAGCCACTTCGCATCCCCTGGCCGGCTGGGCAGATAGAACAGGCCGTAGATCCCTAGCAGCACCGCCGGTGCCCCCTCGAGAATGTAGAGCCATTGCCAACCGGCGAAGCCCAGGCTGCCGTTCAAGCCGAGGATGATCCCGGACACGAGCGCGGTGACGGTCCCGGCAATCGGCACCATCAGCAGCATCAGCGAGGTGAACTCGCCCAGGCGGCGGTTGGGGATCCAGTAGCTCGCGTAGAGCATGATGCCCGGGAGGAACCCGGCTTCGGCCACACCCAGCAGGAATCGCAGGCTGAGGAACGAGGCCGGACCTACGGCGAAGCTCATTCCCACCGCGACGATGCCCCACACGATCATGATGCGGGAGATCCAGAACCGCGCGCCCACGCGGGCCAGCAGCATGTTGCTCGGGATCTCGAACAATAGGTAGCCCAGGAAGAACATCCCAACGCCCGTGCCGAAGGACTGCGGATCGATGCCGAGATCCTTGTTCATCGTGGGCGCGGCAAAGCTGACGTTGACCCGGTCCATGAAGGCGATCAGCACGGCCGGCATAATGAAGTAGAGCAACCGGGTGAAGACCCGCTTCTCGACCGCAGCTTGTAAGTACTCCACGATGTCCTCCCGGTAATGATTTCTCGTTGGGCGTGGCTGGCTGACCGACCGCTAGGGCTTGGTTCCCCAGAACAGCTCGATGCCCTTCCACTCGAAAGTATCGGCATCGGTGACGATCCCGTCGAACGCCGCCATGAGTTCCTTCCCGCTGTAGTAGGGGAAGCTGTCGAGCCGGAAGCCCACCCGTGAGAAGATCTTGTCCACCCAGCACTCGATGTGGATGTCGAGCTTCAGTTTCGTGAAGAAATCGGGTCCGATGCAGATCTCTGCCAGAAGGATATTGCGCCCGGATTTCATGATCCGCGTCAGTTCGCCCGCGCTTTCCCGCCAGTCGTCGGTGTGCGTCACGCCCTGCAGGATCGCCACGCAGTCGTAGTAGCCATCGGGGATATCGTCCGTGTAGGTCCACTTCCAGGTCGCCAGTTGGCCGCCGCGTCCGCGCATCGCCTTCAGGTAGGCGGCGCGGGCTTCCTCCGTGATGTCGATGGTCCTGATCTCGCCTTCCGGGCCGACGCGCTCGCGGATGTCCGCGTCGAACCCGCATCCCTCGATGGCCTCGCCCAGGATCAGGACTTTGTCGCCGCGGCGAAGCGCCAGCTTCTCGTACATCAGGGAGCGGACGGCGGCGGCCTTATGGCGCCACATGTAAGGCAGGTTGCCGAAGAACACCCCGCGGGACCAGAGCGCCTGCTGCTCGGGGTCGAGGATCGCCGGCCCCAGCAGCTTGACCAGGGTTGCATCCTCGCCAGCCCACTCCCAAGGCGTCTTGTCTGGCATCTTTTCCCTCCACTCTGCGGCCGCTTGGGGGAGGCCGCTTATTATTGCCTTCCGGAGAAGCGTCGATGGCAGGGGAGGCTAGTCGGCTGACGCCATCTCCCGTGCGAAATCGGCCTGCCACTGCTTCAGCGGCTTGAAGCCCCGCTGGGCCCGGCAATACTCCTCCGTCTCCCGCCGCAGGTCGTCCGCAGGCCGTGTCAGGTCGATCGGTATCCGGCATGGCTGGGTGATGTACCAGTCGCTGTCCGCGAACATCTCCAGCCGGTTCCCTTCGGGGTCGCGGAAGTAGATGGAGAAGGCGATGCCGTGCGTAACCGGGTTCAAGTCGTAGGCCTCGCTGTCACGGATCCGGCTGTATATCCGCTGGACCGCCTCAAGCGAGCCGACATTGAAGGAAACCTGCTGCACCGTTTCCTTGATGCCCGGCGCACGACCGGCGACCAGCACCACCTGATGGTGATCCTGCGCGCTGCGGCTCAGGAACGTCAGGTTCAGCTTGTCATCGGCATCGGTCACCACGAACCCGAGCACCCGGCTATAGAAGTCGATCATCCGGGGTACGTCCGTGACGTAGAGCCCGACGTGACCGAGGCGCATCCCATAATCATCGGACATCTTGCGTTCGTCCTCCCAACTCGCGACCGGTTATTGTTTTGCAAACCTTGGCTCTCAAGCCGTAGCGGCAAAGCGGGCGCTGCTCCAATGCCAAGTCGGCCCGTCGCAATAACGCAAGGGTATAACCCGGGCCGGCGCGCGCCCGGGATGACCCCGCCCGCAGCCGGCGAGGAGGCTCAGTCTGAGCAAGGCCGCGGACCGGGAATGGGCGAGACCTGTCAGGCGACTGCGGCGGGGTATCTGAGGTGCCGCAAAGGCCGGCCGGCAGTCATGGCCTGCGCCGCTTGCAGGATGGCCTGGGCGTCGATGCCGTTCAGCCGGTAAAGGTCGGCGACCGTTCCGGTCTGACCGAAGCGTTCCACGCCGAGCGGCCGGGTGCGGTGCCCGGCGACCGAGCCCAGCCAGCCGAGCGTGGCCGGGTGGCCGTCCAGCGCCGTGCACAGTGCCGCATGGCCAGGAACGATGGCCAGCAGGCGTTCGACGTGGCTGCGGGCGTGCGCGACCCCCCGCTCACGGGCGCGCTGGGCCGCGGTCCAGCCGGCATAGAGCCGGTCGGCCGAGGTGATCGCCAGCAAGCCGGCATCGCGGCGGTCCTCGGCCATCAGGCCCACCGCCTCGATCGCCTCCGGGGCCACCGAACCGGTGTAGGCGACGACCACTTGCGTGTTGGGGCCGGGGCGCCGCATCCAGTAGCCGCCGCTGGTGATGTCGCGTGCCAGGTTGTCGTCCATCACCCGCTGCGGCTGGTCCACCACGCGGGTGGACAGCCGCAGATACACCGATCCGCCCAGCCCATCCGGCAACCAGGTCGCCGGCTCCGGGTCCGCGCCTTCCGCGCGCTGCATGTGGTCGAAGCCCCAGCGCATGATCACGGCCAGCTCGTCCAGGAACGCCGGCTCGAAGCTGGCCAGGCCATCCTGCGCCATGCCGATCAGCGGCGTCGCGATCGACTGGTGCGCGCCGCCTTCGGGTGCCAGGGTGACGCCGGACGGCGTGGCCACCAGCATGAAGCGGGCATCCTGGTAGCAGGCGTAGTTCAGCGCATCCAAGCCGCGCTCGATGAACGGGTCATACAACGTGCCGACCGGCAGCAGCCGCTCGCCGAAGATGGAGTGCGACAGGCCCAAGGCGGACAGCATGGTGAACAGGTTCATCTCGGCGATGCCGAGTTCCATGTGCTGCCCGGTGGGGGCGAAGGTCCAGTTGAAGGTGGACGGGATGCGCTCCGACTTGAACGTGTCGGCGAGTTCCTCGCGGGCGAACAACCCGCGCCGGTTGACCCACGCCCCCAGGTTGGTCGAAACCGTCACGTCCGGTGAGGTCGTCACGATGCGCTGTGCGAAGACCCCCGATGTCTTGGCAATCTCGTGCATGATCAGGCCGAAGCCGGCTTGGGTTGATGCCGTGGTCCGGGGCGGCACTGCAACCGATGGTGGCACCGGAACGGGCTCGGCCACGTGACGGCGTGACCCACCCTGTACAAAGGGGATGGCCTGGAGGAACGCGCGCAGCTCCGCTTCGGGCAGGCCGAGGCCTTCGAACAGGTCCCACTCATGCCCTTCGCGGATGTTCATCCGCTGCCGCAGGGTTTCCACCTGCGCCACCGTCATCAGCCCGGCATGGTTGTCCTTGTGCCCGGCCAGCGGCAGGCCGGAGCCCTTGATCGTGTAGCAGATGAAGCAGACGGGACGGTCGTGCGTGCGGGCTTGCTGAAATGCATCCAGCAGGCATGGCAGATCGTGCCCTCCCAGATTGCCCATCAACGCGTTCAACTCGGCATCGCTGCGCCGCTCGATCAGCGCCGTGACGGCACCCTGGTCACCCAGCTCGTCGAGCAGCCGCTTGCGCCAGGCGGCACCGCCGCTGAAGGTCAGGGCGGAATAGAGCTGGTTGGGGCAGGCCTCGATCCAGCTGCGCAGCTTCTCGCCGCCGGGCTCGCGGAAGGCGGCTTCCTGCAGCGCGCCGTGGCGCAGCACCACCACGTCCCAGCCGAAATTGCGGAACATGGCCTCGAACTTCGCCCACAGCCCTTCCCGCACCACGGCGTCCAGGCTTTGGCGGTTGTAGTCCACCACCCACCAGGTGTTGCGCAAGCCGTGCTTCCAGCCTTCCAACAAGGCTTCGAAGATGTTGCCCTCGTCCATCTCGGCATCGCCGATCAGGGCCACCATCTTGCCTTCCGGGCGCGCCGTGCCCCAGCCATGCGCGCGCAGATAGTCCTGCACCAGCGAGGAGAACAGCGTCTGCGCCACCCCCAGCCCAACCGACCCGGTGGAGAAGTCCACGTCGTCCGTGTCCTTCGTGCGGGACGGATAGGATTGCACGCCGCCATAGCCGCGGAAATCCTGGAGCTTCTGCCGCGTCTGCTTGCCCAGCAGGTATTGGATCGCATGGAACACCGGACTGGCATGGGGCTTCACCGCCACACGGTCCTCCGGACGCAACGCGTCGAAGTACAGGGCGGTCAAGATGGTGGCGAGCGACGCAGAGGAGGCCTGGTGCCCACCGACTTTCAGGTCATCCGTGCTGTCCCGCAGGTGGTTCGCGTTGTGGATCATCCAGGTCGACAGCCAGAGCAGCTTGCGCTCCAGCACGGCGAGGGTCTCGGCTTTTGACGTCGGCATGGCTGTACACCTTCGTGGAGTTCTGGTTATGCCGCCCCTTGGCAGCGCGGGCTGTCCGACGCCCGGCTACGACGGAGCCTGGCTGCTGTAGGCGCGATGGTCCCTCCCGTCCGGGACGCAGGCGAGTTGCTCGGTCAGCAGGCCCGCTGTCGAGACCACCAGCATGGCAAGCCGCCTTTCCATCGCGGCGTTGCTGGCCGCGGCCGCGATCACCAGGCTCAAGCTGCCAAGCACCCCGCGGGCGGGGCACGCGATGGCCGCCGCGATCCCCACCAGGTGGCTGTCCACCTCTCCGCGGCTGATCGAGAATCCCCTGCGGCGGATGGAGGCGAGCTCGGTGCGGAACGCATCGGGCGCCAGGCCGTGCGGCTCATCGCCCGGCTGGGCGTCCAGCAGCCGGGACAGGCGGCGCCAGGATAGCTGGGCGAGGATGACCTTGGATGTCGCCCCCCGCGTCATGGGCCTGGGCCGCCCACGCTCCAGGCTGGTCTGGAAACCGGCGTCCTCCCTTCCCGCGTCGGCCACGCACAGGATCTTGTCGTTGTAGAGCCGCGCCAGAACGGCCACGCAAGGCAGGCGGGCTTGCATCACGATGTCCCCGAGCAGGGAGGCGCCAGCCTCGTACAAGGGGTCGGTCTTGCGCACGACGCGGTCGAATTCGACGAAGCAGCAGCCGAGGCGGTAGCGCCCTTCATTGGCAGGCTCCAGCAATCCGTCGGCCACCATGTCCCGCACGGTCCGGTAGACCGTGCTCGAAGGCAGCGACAGTGCAGCCGCCATGTTGGCAATCGTCCAGTCGCCGTGCTGCTCATCGAACAGCCGCAAGGCGTGGATGTAGCGCGTCAGACCTGACATGGAGGCACTCCGATTTCGGCGCGGCGGGGCCAAGCTGCGGCGGGCGCCTGATCCCCGCGCGATGTATCCGGCCGAAATCTCCGGCCAACACATCCACAATGATCGAGACGGCGGGTTTCGGCAATTGCCGATGAGTCCTGCCATCGATATTCCCAGACATTGACAATTCGTGCCGGCTTCTCGATTGTCGGCGTAACTAAGAATTAGGACGGGAACGTGCCGGTTCATCAAGCGACGCCAGGCCGTGGCGAGGCGGCAAAGCAGGGCCTTCCCATGGGTCAGGACACCCCGGATAGGAGCACGCAACGGGATCGCCGGAGGTCGCGCACCGGCCTCCGGCGGCGCTCCGTTGCGAAGGATGCCCGGCAACCCTCCAGGACGCACCGATGCGAAACCTGCTAGCCAGGCATTTCGAGAACCTGCTCCATCTAAAAGCCATCACCGACGCCGGCAGCTTCAACCGTGCGGCCAAGATGATCGGGCTGTCGCAGCCAGCCCTCACCCGCAGCATCCACAGGCTTGAGGCAGCCGTCGGCGCCCCGTTGCTGACCCGCGTCGCGAAGGGCGTCTACCCGACGGAATGCGGCCGGGCGCTGCTGGACCACATCGATGTGATCGACGCCGAACTGGAACAGGCCACAACCATGCTGCGCGTGATGAAGGGGCGGGCCGGCTCACAACTGGCGTGCGGCGGTTCCTTTGTTCCCATGTGCTTCCTGATCCCGCGCGCCATAAAGGATTTCAGCGAAGGCAAGCCCAGCCTGCACGTGCGGCTGGTCGAAAACTCCACGGACAACTTGCTGCGGATGCTCCGGTTGGGAGAGTTGGAGCTGGTCGTGTGTCCCAAGATGGACACGGACATGGATCGTGACCTGGCATCGGAAATACTTGTCACCGAACGAGTGGGGATTTTCGCGAACAGCCGCAATCGCCTCCTGGGACACAACACACACAGCCTCCACAAGCTCGCGGCGTCGGAGAAATGGATAATCCCCGACCGGTCTGGTCAGTTGCGGCAATTGCTGACCAAGGAATTTGCCCGGCTTGCGGTGGACATGCCGGGCCGTTTCATCGAGACGTCGTCGCTGACGGCCGCCCGCCGGCTGATCGGGCTTACCCGTTGCATCGCGTTTTCCACATCGCTCCTGGTGGCGCAGGACCTGCTCGACGGGACGACAAAGGAGGTCCAGGGCGACTGGCGTTTCCCGACGACGTCCATCGCGGTGTTCCATCGCGATCAGACGCTTTCGGCCGCGGCGCTGTTCTTCCTCGAATGCCTTCGGCGCGTTGCCCAGTCCCTGTCGACGCAGGACGCGACAACCACGCAAGACGCCCAGGGACCGTCGTATGCCCAACACTGATAGAGGCCGCCCCGTTTGGCATTAGACAGCGCTGCGCCCGCGTCGATACCGTCTCCCTAAGAAAGACCTGGAGGAGTTCGCGATGTCAGCAGCGCTCAAGATGGATTGGTCCGATGACCGGGACGTCGCCATCGATCCGGACGAGATGGTGGGCCGGGCCCGCGCGCTCGTTCCTCTGCTCGCAGCGCGGGAAAAGGAAGCCCTGAGCGCACGGCAGATCCCCGCGGCCACCATGGACGATTTCCGTCGCAGCGGGCTGCTGCGCATGCTTCAGCCGCGCCGGTTCGGCGGCCTCCAGGGGTCGGTCGCCTTGTTCTCCCGCATCGTCGAGGAGTTGGCATACGGGTGCGCGTCCAGCGCCTGGGTCTATTCGGTATTTGGTGAGCATGCCTGGATCATCGCGTCCATGCCGGAGCAGGGGCAGTTGGATGTCTGGGGCGAAAACCCCCATGCGGTCGCGTCGTCCAGCCTGGCGCCCCGCGCCATCGCGAAATCCGTCCCCGGCGGCTACCGGGTGAGCGGACGCTACCCATTCTCCAGCGGCTGCGGCCATGCGCAATGGGCCATCGTCGGCGCGTTCTGCGACGAGCCGGGTCGTGACCAACGCTACATGATGGCGCCCATGTCCGAGATCGAGATCATCGACGATTGGGAGGTGGTGGGGCTGCGTGCCAGCGGCAGCAAGACGATCGTTCTGGATGACGTTTTCATCCCCGACCATCGCACCGCCCTGTTGAGCGACATGGCCAAGGGCAACCCACCCGGGCGCCAGGCGCATCCGGACTACAAGCTGCTGAGTGCGCCGCGATACTATCTTTGCGTTTATTCGCAGATGGCGGTGGCGCTCACGCTCGGCCGGCGCGCGGTCGATTTCGTTGCCGCCGCGATGCAGGGGCGGACGTCTGGCGGCGTCCGCAAGGTGTCCGATTCCGAAGTCGTGCAGCTGAAATTCGCCCAGTCGGCGGCCGAGATCGACGCCGCCACCCTGATCTTCCGCACCGGCCGCCAGGCGGCGACGGACAAGGTGGAGGCGGGCCTGCCGGTCCCGGCCGAGGAGATCGCGGCGAGGCACCGGGACGTTGCCTTCATGCACCAGCTGATACGCTCCGCGGTGGAGCGGCTTTGCGACATCTCGGGGACGTCGTGGGTGTATGACAGCAGTCCGTTGCAAGCGATGCTGCGTGACGTGCTGACCACGACCACGCACGGCGTCGTCAATCCGCAGCTGGCAATGGTGCCTTATGGCCGGCTCCTGCTGAGCCCTGCGCCCGCCAGCAAGCACTAACGCCGACCGCGTGCGGCCGGGTTGATCCGGCCGCACGCGGCAGACAACGAATGAGCGGCAAACGTCGCCTCCGACCGGGAGTGAACGAAGCATGATGCAACGACCAGACCAGATGGACGCCGTGGGTACGGTGCTGCACTTTTTCCGCGCGCTCGACGAGCGGAAGTTCGACCTGCTTGCCCCGCTGCTGGCGCCCGACGGGTTCTGGAACCGCCAGGGAACGGAGCTGCGGAGCGAGGCCGACATCATGGCCGCGATGGCGGACCGCTCGCCGACGATGCGCGTCCATCACATCCTCACCAACGCCTATGCGGAGCCGCATGGGGATGGCGAGGTGGACGTGTCCGCCTACCTGCTCGTCGTCCGCCACGACTCCAAGTCGGAGCCGGTCGGCCCGTCGCCGCTTTCCGGCATCGACAGCATCCGGACGACCCGCGCGCGCCTGCGCATGACCGACCAGGGATGGCGCATCGTGCGGCTGGTGAACGACCCGCCGACCTTCTCCGTCTAGCGGCGGCCTTTCGGCCGCAACCAACGCGCACAAGGACTCGGCACAACATGAAAATCGTCAAGTTCAGTCGGCAGGGCTCCTATGGCCAGGGCATCCTGGAAGGGGAAACCATCCATGTCATCGGTGGTTGGCACGAGGGCAAGGCCTTCGACGGGGCATTCTCCCTGCCGGATCGCTCGCTGACAGAGTTGCGGAGCCTGATGGGGGCGGCCGTCGAACAGGTCCCGCTCTCGTCCGTGAAGCTCGCGGTGCCGTTCGATCCGCGGCGCAAGATCATCGGCGTCGGCCTGAACTACAGCGACCACGCCGCCGAATCGAAGAACGAGGCGCTGCAATACCCGATGCTGTTCACCCGCAGCCTCGACTCAGTGGTGGCGCAGGACGAGCCGGTCATCCGGCCGCGGGTATCGGACCATTTCGATTTCGAGGGCGAGATCGGCGTCGTGATCGGGCATCCGGCCCGGCACGTCTCCGTCGAGGCCGCGCTGTCCCATGTGTTCGGCTATTGCTGCTTCATGGACGGCAGCGTGCGCGACTACCAGAAGCACACGCTCACTACGGGCAAGAACTTCTGGCGCTCCGGCTCGATGGGGCCGTGGATCGTCACCGCGGATGCCATCGGCGACACCAACCTGAAGCTGGAAACGCGGCTGAACGGCGAGGTGGTGCAGACCGCGCACTCGGGCGACATGATTTTCAGCATCGCCAAGCTGATTGAGTATTGCTCCCGATGGACGCTGCTGCAGCCCGGCGACGTGATCGCCACGGGCACGCCCGGCGGCGTCGGGGCGCGTCGCACGCCACCACTCTGGATGAAGCCGGGCGACACGCTGGAGGTCGAGATCGACCAGCTCGGCTGCCTGCGCAACCCGGTGGCGCAGGAGGCCTGACCGAAAAGCTGCCATCCGAGGGAGAGGCGTTCATGACCGTATCGACCGTATCGCCGCACGACTTCCGCTCCGCCATGCGCCAGCTTGCTGCAGCGGTGACGATCGTGACGACGCGGGGAGGCAATGGCCGGGCGGGCATGACGGCGACGGCGGTGATGTCGCTGACCGCGGAGCCGCCGCAACTCGGTGTGGCCGTCAACCGCGGCAATGCGTCATATGCGGCGCTCTGCGATGGCCAGGTGCTGGCGGTGAACGTGCTGTCGCACGACCAGGCAGAGCTTGCCGGCCGGTTCGCCGGGTCCGACGGCAAGAAGGGAGAGGAGCGTTTCGCCAGCGGGCGATGGGATACCCTGCAGACCGGGGCGCCGGTCCTGCTAAACGCTGCCGCCAGCTTCGACTGCGAACTGGTTCAGGAGGTGGAGCTGAGCTCCCACGTGCTCATGATCGGCCAGGTGAAGGCGGTCCGGATCGCGACGACGTCGAAGCCCCTGCTCTACATGGACGGTTCTTGGGCAAGCCTGGTGCGCGCCAACCAATCTGACTTTGAGGCCTACCGACAATTGGTGGACGAGGTTGCGGACACACTGGAACAATCGCTGGCCGCCGCCGACCAGCCACAAATCCAACTGCGACGCTTCGTCCACTCATTCGCAAAAGCTCATGCGGTGAAGGCCGGGGTGCTGCGCGACTTCTTCTCGCGAGAGAGCTTTGCGCCTGCCCATGACTTGAACGCCATCAACGGGCGCAAGCGCCAGATTGAGGCCAGCTTGCAGGACGTGTTGCGAAGGGGCGCGGAGTCTGGGGCGTTCGCGCTGTCTGACCCTGCCCTGCTGGGACATGCCATCATCGGGATGCTGAACTCGGTCCACCGTTGGCCCAGCGCGGACCCGTCCACGGTCGGCGATCACCTGGACGGGCTGGTCCGCGCGATGACCGGGCAGAAGCCCCCCTGAACGGCACGCCGCCGAATGCATCCGTAGGAGGACATGGTGCTCGAGCTTTATCACTTCTACGGGGCGACGTGCGGCCTGAAGGCACGCCTGGCGGTCGAGGAGAAGCGCATCCCCATTGTTGACCGCGCGGTGGAGCGGCCTTACCTGCGCACCCCTGAATACCGGACGCTCAATCCGAACGGCGTGGTGCCAACCCTGGTCCATGACGGCTGCGTGCTGACGGAGAGCACGGTCATCATCAACTACCTCGACGACCTGTCCCCGGACTGGCCGCTGAAGCCCGGCTCCGCACTGGGCATGGCGCGCGTGCTATGGTGGATGAAGCGCGCGGACGAGTGCCTCCCGATCATCGGCATGCTGACCTACACCGTGTCGATGCGGCCGAAGCTGCTGGCGCTCGGCCCGGATGAGTTGGAGGCGTACTTGGAAGCCATCCCGAGCCTCGCGACCCGGATGAGGCGCCGCCGCATCATCCAGTTCGGCTACGAGAACCCGGAGTTCGAGACTGCCGTCGCCGGGCTGAGGACCATGCTGGATGACATGGAACAGGCCCTTTCGGAGCACCGCTGGCTGGTGGATGACACCTACACGCTGGCGGACACGTCCATGACGCCCCTGATCGAACGCTTGGAGGAGCTGACCTTCGCAGCGTTCTGGTCGCCAATCCGGCCCAAGCTTCATCAGTGGTGGGAGCAGGTCCAAGCAAGGCCGTCCTACGACGCGTGCGTGCGGCTGAAGCGCAATCCGGACGGCCCGCAGCACCGGCGCAATGGTCAACAGGGCTGGCCGGAGGTCAGACGCGCCTTTTTTGGCTAGAGCATGACCGTATCAGGTGGACCCACCTGATCGGTAAACATGCTCGTAAAAACAAAAGCTAGAGCGGGGCCGGTGCATCTATCTGCACCGGTCACGCTCTAGCCGACCTCTCTGCAGCGCCAGTGCGGTGCGAGCAGACGGGCAACAGAGTTCCCTTGCTCAACGTCATGAGGGCCGCTGCGGCATCCCTTCCGGGATGACCGTGGCAACAAGACTGGCGTCCAAGGCCTCGTAGCCCTGATAGTCGATGGTGGCGTACAGCTCCTTGCGGGTCTGCATAGCGTCGATCTGGTTTTGCGCGCCGCCATCCCGGGCGATCGCAGCGTACAGCCCAGCCTGGGCCTTGGAGGCGACGCGGAGGGCGCTGACGGGCCAGATGACGACCTTGTAGCCCATCTGCTCGAACTCGTTGGCGGTGAAGAACGGTGTGCGGCCGAATTCGGTCATGTTCGCAAGGAGAGGAACACCCGGCATGCGGCGGGCGAACTCGCGGAACATTTCGGCGTCGTGCAGCGCCTCCGGAAAGATCATGTCTGCGCCGGCCTCGACGAACAGCTTGGCACGGGCGACAGCGCCGTCGATGCCCTCACTGGCAGCAGCATCTGTCCGGGCCATCACGAGAAGGTGGCGGCGCGCGCGGGCACAGGCAGCGACCTTGGCGGCCATGTCGCGCGCGTCAGCCAGCTTCTTGTCGTTGAGATGGCCGCACTTCTTGGGCAGTAGCTGGTCCTCGATATGGACCGCGGCGGCCCCGGCATCCTCAAAGGCGCGGACCATGTGCATGCAGTTCAGCGCCTCGCCATACCCGGTGTCGCCATCGACGAGCAGTGGCAGGCCGGATGCGCGGGCCACTTGGCGGATGAAGAAGCACACTTCGTCCACGGTTATGATGCCCAGGTCGGGCAGCCCCATCGAGGCCGTCATCGCCGCCCCCGACAGGTACAGCGCCTCAAATCCGGCCTGCTTGGCCTGCAGCGCGGCCATGCCGTTCTGTGCTCCGGGCATGCGCAGGATGCCGGGCCGAGCCAGCAGGGTTCGAAGGCGATCGCCGGCCGAGGCGGTAGGCAGGCCGGCGGCAACGAGATAGGTCATGGACGCTGCTCCAGCGGCGTGAAGACTTGGTCTTCCGGGCCTTCGTAGTTGGCGCTGGGACGAATGATCTTGCCATCCATCCGCTGCTCCACCACGTGGGCTGCCCAGCCAGACGTGCGAGCAATCACGAACAATGGGGTGAACATCGCGGTCGGCACGCGCATCTGCCTGTAGCTGACAGCGCTGAACCAATCGAGGTTGGCGAACATGCGCTTGGTTTCGCCCATGACCTGCTCGATCCGCTCTGCAACCTCGAACAGCTTCAGGCTGCCCGTCGCTTGCGACAGGCGGCGTGCCACCTCCTTGATCACCACGTTGCGCGGGTCGGCGACCGTGTAGACCGGGTGGCCGAACCCGATCACGACTTCCTTCGCCATGACCCGGCGGCGGATGTCCGCCTCGGCCTCGTCGGGGGTTGCGTAACGGAGTTGGGTATCCAGCGCGACCTCGTTGGCACCGCCATGCTTAGGTCCGCGCAGTGCGCCGATCCCGCCGCATAATGCGCTGTAGATGTCGGAGCCAGTGCCGGCGATCACCCGGCACGCGAAGGTGCTGGCGTTGAACTCGTGCTCGGCATACAGGTTCAGCGACGTATGCATCGCCCGCGTCCACTCAGCCGGCGGCGCAGCGCCGTGGAGCAGGTGCAGGAAATGTGACGCGATGCCGTCGTCGTCGGTCTCGACCTCGACCCGGCGGCCGTTCCGCGTCCAATGCCACCAATAAAGCAGCATGGATCCAAGGCTTGCCATCAGCTGGTCCGCGATGTCTCGTGCGCCGGGGGCGTTGTGGTCATGCGCTTCCGGCAGCACGCCCCCGAGCACGCTCACGCCGGTACGCATCACGTCCATCGGGTGCATCGCCGCGGGGAGTGCTTCCAGCGCCGTGCGGAGTGGCCCCGGCAAGCCGCGCAGGTTTCTCAGCTTGCTGATGTATGCCGCCAACTCGGCACGGTTGGGGAAGGAGCCGTGCACCAGCAGGTGAGCAATCTCCTCGAAGGTGCAGGTTTCCGAGATCTCGAGGATGTCGTATCCGCGGTAATGCAGGTCGTTGCCGGTTCGGCCGACGGTGCAAAGCGCGGTATTCCCAGCCAGCACGCCGGAGAGGGCGACGGACTTCTTTGGTTTCGGCAACGCTCCGCTCATGGCTATGCCTCCAGATGGCGACCAGAAAAAAGGCCGTGCGCAGGGCTCGCCTTCAGTGTCCCGGCCGGCACGGCGACATTCAGGCCTGCGATTTGGTCAGCCCGCAGGCCGGGGAGTTCCTGCACGAGCCGAAGGAAGCGTTGCGCCTCGTTCGGGTCCAGCAGCCCGGCGGTAAGTGTCTTGAACTTGCGAACATAGTCGGCCCGCTGCCACGGAGTTGCGCCCAGGCTGTGGGCATTGGCGACGGCCAGCTCGCCGTCGATCACGCTGCCGTCTTTAAAACGAATGATGACACGGCCGCCAAATGCCTTCGTCGCGGGGTCATCGGCATGGTAACGCCTAGTCCACCGCGGGTCCTCGACGGTGCGGATCTTGTGCCACAGCGCGACGGTGTCCGGGCGCGCCGCGCGTTCCGGCGAGTAGGAGCGGACGTGATGCCACGCGCCGTCCTGCAGGGCGACCGCTACGATATACATGATGGAATGGTCCAGCGTCTCGCGGCTGGCGTTCGGGTCCATCTTCTGCGGATCGTTGGCCCCGGTGCCGATCACGTAATGGGTGTGATGGCTGGTCTCGATGAGGATCTCGGCCACCTCGTCCCAATCGGCGACGCGTTTGCCGAGTTCGAACGCCAAGTCGATCAATGCCTGGCTCTGGTACTCCGCCGAATGCTCCTTGGTGTAGGTATCGAGGATAGCGCGCTTCGGTTCGCCTGGCTCCGGCAAGTCCACGACATACCGGGCGTCCTTGCCGTCCAGCATCCAGGCGATCACGCCGTCCTCACCTTCGTAGATCGGGCTGGGGGCGCCCTCGCCAAGCATCGCTCGGTCCACCGCCTCGATCGCGAGCTTGCCGGCATGGGAGGGCGCGAACGCCTTCCAGGAACTGATCTCGCCCTTGCGGCTTTGCCGGGTGGCGGTGGTGACGTGGAGCGCCTGCTGTATGGCCTGGTAGACGGTCGCCGTTTCAAGGCCGAGCATGGTCCCGATCCCTGCGGCGACGGATGGGCCAAGATGGGCCACGTGGTCGATCTTGTGCTTGTGAAGGCAAATAGATCGTGCCAGGTCGACCTGGATCTCGTAGCCGGTGGCGATGCCGCGCACCAGGGCGGCGCCATCCAGGCCGAGTTGCTGCGCCACGGCCAGAATAGGCGGAATGTTGTCGCCGGGGTGGCTGTATTCCGCGGCCAGGAAGGTGTCGTGGTAGTCGAGTTCGCGGACGGCCGTGCCGTTGGCCCACGCGCCCCACTCAGCGTGAACCCTCGCCTCGGGTCCGCAGCCGAACACGGTGGCCCCGCCGAGCCGTGGATGGGCCAGGGCCTGCACCCGGGCAGACACGACCGGGTGCCGGTTGATGGAGGCGATTGCGACGGCGGCGTTGTCGATCACGCGGTTGATGATCATCTCCGCCACAGCGGGTTCGACCGCTACCGGATCGGTTGCCACGGCCGCCAACTTCCAGGCGAGTTGGTCCTCGCGGGCGAGGCGGTCAGCCTCGGGCCGGACGGTCACCACATGCTGTCTCATTACCGAGCCTCTCTCATTGCCGCGAATGTTGCGAACATTGGCGTTGGCTGGAAGACCCGTTCTTGTGGTATCGAGCCAATCGCGGGACGGGAATTGCGAATGCCGCGAATGCCGAAGTTGTTTGCGGGTGAGCAAGTCCGCCGCCTGCGTCTCAAGCGGGGGATGACCCAACGCGCGTTGTCACGTGCCCTTGGACTGTCTCCCAGCTACGTGAACCAGATCGAGCGCGACCAGCGGCCCCTGCCGACCATCGTGCTGGAACAGCTGTGCAATCTTTTCGGCGTCCGTGCGGAGCAGTTCCTAGGCAACGACATGCTGCGGCTGGCGCAGGATTTGGTGGCGGCAATGGCCGACCCGCTATTCGATCAGGAGCATGGCAGCCTCGTGGAGGCGGAACGCGCTATTCGCGCCGCGCCCGAAGTCGCGCACCGCTTTCTCGAGCTCTACCGGGCCTATCTCGGCCAAGCCGAGCAGATCCAGGTGATGCGGGAGGCCTCGGGCGCGCCAGCGATCTCCACGGCGGCGCCATACGACGAGGTGCGTGATTGGGTGCAGTCCCGGACCAACTATTTCGACGCGTTGGACAGGGCAGCCGAGGATCTAACGGACTCGGCGGGCTTCAGCAGCGCGACGCTGCGGGAAGATATCGTCCGGCGGCTCATAGATGTTCACGGGATCACCGTCGCCGACGACCCTGACCTGCTGCGGAATGGCAGCATCTGGCAATTGAGGAGGGGCGACAGGCGGCTTCACCTCGCCGAGGGCGCGTCGGCGGAAAGCCGCGTCTTTTGGATGAGCCACGTGCTGGCGCTTCTGGAGCATCGCAAGCTCATCGAGCGCGAAGTTCGCCAAGCCAAGCTGGCGACTGACGAGGCGCGTGCCTTGGCCCGCGTGAGCCTGGCGAACTACTTCGCGGGCGCGTTGATGATGCCGCAGGGCCATTCAGTTCTGCCGTAGCGGCCTCAGCGTGAGCGACGGTGGGGTGAC